>SKOL01000637.1 GCA_007120055.1 Anaerobacillus sp. | reverse complement strand
GATTTCTCTTCAGCTAACCAACAAACCAACGAGCAAACTAACCAACTAAACACCACAAACAAAAAAAGCCCTCTAAAAGGACTTTTTACGTTAAAAATATAGTAGCAACTAATACATTTTGCTCTAACCACTCTTCAGCAATTTGTTTAAAACGAATCTCTTCACCTGTTGTATAGAATGTGTGATTCGGTTGACGGTTTCCTGTATAAAGAAGCTCATTATGATAAAGAAGCGCACTTACTTCTCTTGCAGTTTCATCGCCTGAAGAAATTACTTCAATGGTCTCTCCCATTACCTCTTGGATCACATTCATTAATAGTGGATAATGAGTGCATCCTAAAATAATCGTATCAACAGTAGATCTTTTTAAAGGCTGTAAGCAGTTTTGAACAACTTTATAAGCTTCTGGCCCATCGAATACACCTTTTTCTACTAAAGGGACAAAAGGCGGGCAAGCTAAACTTTCTACCTTGATGTTACTATTAATACTCGTAAGTGTCTTCTTATAAGCATCACTTTTAATTGTTCCGACTGTACCAATAACAGCTACACTATCATTTTTCGTCGCCTTTAATGCCGAGATTGCACCTGGGTGAATTACGCCAACTACAGGGATTTTTAACTGATCTCTAGCCTCTTCTAAAACAACAGCGGTTGCTGTATTACATGCAATCACTAGCATTTTTATTTCTTTATCTAGTAAATAGTTAATCATTTCCCACGTGAATTTTCTTACCTCTTCTTCTGGCCTTGGCCCATACGGACAACGAGCAGTATCACCAATATATAAAATTTCTTCTTTCGGTAGTTGCCGTAATAATTCTTTTACTACAGTTATCCCACCAATACCAGAATCGATAACACCAATTGCTTTATTCAATGAATTCCCTCTTTTTCATCCTTTTACATGTTAAATGTCATGACGGTGTAACGTCACCATTTAATAAGTATATGCCGGCCGAATTCTCTCGCTTCGCTGTAAAGCTACTGACCTCAATCACACCATGAGATACTTCTAGAGGAATCATCGTGCAGCTTTGCGACGAGTAACCGCAGGAGCAACTTCTAGCGAATTTTAGAGGCTCGCTCGAGATTTCGGCCGGACATTTTCATACAATACAATCATGACGATGCAACGTTGCCATTTAACATGTAAAAGTCCGGTTTTTCCATTCCAACTTTCCAACTTTCCAACTTTCCAACTAACAAACTAACCAAAATTAGTCTCTAGTCATTTCATCGTAAAGATGGCTTAAATTGCTCTCTAGTACGTTAACTTCTTCTTCGGATAGATGTTTTAATACATCACTCAAATATTCTTGGCGTTTCTTAATAACTTCTTGAATAATCGTTGCACCTTTTTCTAGTAGATGAATGCGTACAACACGACGGTCGTTCGTATCCTTTACTCTTTCTACGAGTTCATTTTTTTCCATACGATCAACAAGGTCAGTTGTCGTACTACAAGCTAAGTACATTTTATTTGATAATTCTCCGATCGTCATATCTCCATATTCATGAAGCCATTGTAGTGCAACAAATTGAGGTGGAGTGATCGGGAACTGAGTCAAAATTTCTCTCCCTCTTTGTTTAATAATATCGGCGATCTTTCTAAGTGACTTTTCTATATGGGCAACTTGCTGCATTTCATTATTTTTAGACTCTTGCATTTTATACCTCCTAGATAGTGAAGTTCCGATTTCGACATTTATGTTATTATTTTCGTCGTTTTTCACGATAATTTCAAGTACTCTTAGTAAATAATCTAAAATTATTTTTCTCTAATAATGCTTTTAGTGACTTATTTGTCAAAATATTACTTCTCTAAAAGGAAAAAGGGCGCTCCAAGAGTGTCAATTCACCTAAGACAACCCCTAAATAAAGACGCATTTTTACGATCGGTCTTTATTTAGGGACTGGCAGTGACTGACACTTTGATTTGGAACCCCCATGTGAAAATTTCTTTATTTTAAAACTTTATTTTTTACTAACGTTTCCACTTCCGTTGCAGTAGCTAATGTTAATGCTTCTTTAGCGATCGTTTGCAATTGTTGTTTAGAAAGGTTTTTAATTTGAGTTCTTGCTGGTAAAATCGACGTAGCACTCATACTGAACTCATCTAAACCTAAACCTAATAAAATCGGGATGGCTAACTCGTCTCCTGCCATTTCGCCACACATACCTGCCCACTTTCCTTCTTGATGCGCTGCCGTAATTACAGAATTAATTAGGCGAAGTACTGCAGGATTGTACGGCTGATACAAGTAAGAAACTTGCTCGTTCATTCGGTCTGCTGCCATCGTATATTGAATTAAATCGTTTGTACCGATACTAAAGAAATCGACTTCTTTGGCAAAAATATCAGCCATAGCAGCTGTTGAAGGAATCTCTACCATCATACCAACTTCAATCGAATCGGACACTTTCACTCCATTAGCTAATAAACTATCTTTTTCTTCATTTAAAATTTCCTTTGCTTGTCGGAGTTCTTCGATCGTTGCAATCATCGGGAACATAATTTTTAAGTTCCCATATTCACTAGCTCTCAAAAGAGCTCTTAGTTGTGTACGGAATATTTCCTGTTCTTCTAAGCACAACCGTATCGCTCTATATCCTAAAAACGGATTCATTTCTTTCGGTAAATCTAAATAAGGAAGTTCCTTATCTCCACCAATATCTAATGTTCGGATAACGACTGGTTTTCCTGCCATTCTTTCGACAACAGTTTTGTAAGCTTCAAACTGCTCCTCTTCTGACGGCAGCTCATTTCGACCCATATATATAAATTCAGTACGATAAAGCCCAATTCCTTCTGCACCATTGTTAATAACACCATCAAGGTCATCCGGAGTTCCAATATTAGCAGCTAACTCTACATGCTGTCCATCTTCTGAAACCGTCTTTTCAGCGACAAGTTTTTCCCATTCCTTTTTTTGTACTTCAAACGTTGCCAACTTCGCCTTATATTCTGATACTTGTTCTTCAGTCGGATCCACAATCACAATCCCATCAAGACCGTCAACAATCACAACAGTTCCAGCTTCAATTTTTGTCGTAGCTTCTTTCGTTCCAACTACCGCAGGAATTTCTAAGGATCGAGACATGATCGCTGAATGTGAAGTTCTACCACCAATATCTGTAGCAAAACCCTTTACGTAGTTTCGATTTAATTGTGCTGTATCTGATGGTGTTAAATCCTCACCTATAATAACTACTTCTTCGTCAATCGCTGCTAATGAGGCTGTTTGAATGCCTAAAAGATGCCCTAAAACTCGTTGAGAAACATCGCGAATGTCCGCTGCTCTCTCTTTCATGTACTCGTTGTCCATACTTTCAAACATCGAAATAAACATCGATGAAACATCATCCATTGCACTCTCAGCATTTAGCTTGTCAGATAAAATTTTATCTTTTACGGCATTAATAAGTTCAGGGTCACTTAATACGAGAAGATGCGCTGCAAATATTGCTGCTTTATCTTCCCCCATTTCCTTTTCAGCTTTTTCTTGAATAACTTTTAATTCTTCTTTTGATGTTTCTAATGCCTTTTCAAGCTTGAGCTGCTCATCTTCAACATTAGTAATTGTTTTTCTTTCAATTGTAAAATCTGGATTTTCTAGCTTAAATGCTTTGGCAATCGCAATCCCGCTAGAAGCTGCTATTCCTTTTATTATTTCAGACATTACTCTCCTAAACCACCTTTAATAACTTCTTCAAGCGCAGCTAGTGCTGCATCCGCATCGGAACCTTCAGCTTTAATCGTTACATCTGCACCTTGTCCAACACCTAGAGACATAACACCCATAATTGATTTTAAGTTCACAGACTTTTCTTTATAAGTTAACGTAATATCAGCTTCAAATTGCCCTGCTTTATTTACTAATTGTGTTGCTGGTCTTGCATGAATACCTGTATCTGCTGTAATTTTAAATGTTTTTTCTGCCATTTTGAAACACTCCTTAAATAGTTTAATTTATAATGAATTTCGTTACTAACTAAATGAATTTCTAGTTAGCGCCAAAAGTCACGAACATCCTGTTTTTCATCTTACAACTAACCGTCTATTACATGAAAATATATCATCACCATCTAGAATGAAAATTGGAGGTGGATTTTCTTTCACTTCACTGTAAAGCTACTGACCTCAATCACATCATGAGTAACTTCGTAGAGAATTCATCATGTAGCTTTGCGACGAGTAACCGCAGGAGCAACTTCTATCGAATTTTAGAGGCTCGTGAAAGAAAATCCACCTCCAAGTACCTATTTTCACACAAAAAACTTTCATGACGATTAATCGTCACCATCTAACATGTAAAAGTCGGGCGAGGGTCTAACCAACAAACCAACTATCACACAAAAAAGCATGAATAAAGATGCAATGAAGACATTTAGATGATCTATAAATAGATTTTCCCATCTAAACGTTCATATACACAACTTTACTCATGCCTGATCGCGTCAGTAACACGTAAACTTTTTTTCTATTAATTCTTACTACATAATAATTATATCACAAAGATTTTAAAATTTTCAACATATGCATTAATGTTTGTGTATAAAAAAAAGGGTGTCCAAGAAGTGTCTGACACCAGGCAACGCTTATTAAATATAAACGTATAGATCTTTTATCAGTCTATATTTAATATCTAACGGTGTCTGACACTTATTTTGGACAACCCAAATGCTTAGATCTTTAAATATCCTAACCGCACCAATTCAATGACTGCTTGTGAGCGCCCCTTTACTCCAAGCTTTTGCATTGTGTTTGAAATGTGATTACGAACCGTTTTTTCGCTTATGAATAGTTGCTGTGCAATTTCTCTTGTAGTCTTATCTTGAACTAATAATTCAAAAACTTCTTTCTCACGTTTTGTGAGTAGTGGCTTAGGACGGAATTCGTGTTCTTTCAATTATTTCACCCTCTCTTGCACGGGCTACAATGCATAGGAATGTATTTAGCTACGATATCCTATGTAAGAAGGGGTTTCCTTGTGACTTAATTATTACATGTTGAAAAAGAACTTTCGAGTTTTTCTATAATGGTTGGATCCAATTGAACTGGTTTGCCAGTTTTTTTATGAACTTGGACCATTCTCCCCCTACCTGTTAAACATACATCACCTTGCTCATTTTTGATCATATAATGTAGATCAAAAGAAGTTGAACCAATTGAATCAACTTTAACAAATACTTTTAGCTGCTCATCAAAAAATATTTGCTTTAAGTAATTACATTGTAAATCAGATGTAACTGGGATGGTCTCAACTTTTGAAGACATCCATTTTTTCATTAAACCCATTTCTTTAAAAAAATCGATACGTGCCTCCTCAAAGTAAGCAAATACTTTTGTGTTATTTAAATGGCCAAAGGCGTCTGTTTCAGAAAATCGAACCTTTACAGGCGCAAAAAATGAAAAACCACTTATCCATTGCTCTTTATTATCAATATAAGATATGTTTTGCAAAATAAATTTGCTCCTTTCGAGTAATTATGAATGATTAACCATTCATTTATATTAAGAAAAAGTGGTGACTCGATATGAGAACCATACTCACCTGAGTCACCGCTTTTTATGTTAGGCTAATCTATTAAATATTGTTGTCACTTCCGAAGAAGTTTCTGAATGACTGTAGTGTTGTATCACGGTTTAGTGCAGCAATTGAAGTCGTTAAAGGAATTCCTTTCGGACATGCTTGCACACAGTTTTGTGAGTTACCACAATTGGTTAATCCACCGTCACCCATAAGAGTTTCAAGACGCTCTCCTCTGTTCATTTCACCCGTTGGATGTGCATTAAAGAGACGAACTTGTGATAATGGAGCAGGACCAATAAATGGTGATTTACTATTTACGTTTGGACATGCCTCTAAACAAACACCGCAAGTCATACATTTTGAAAGTTCATAAGCCCATTGTCGCTTGCTCTCTGGCATACGTGGACCAGGCCCCAAGTCGTAAGTACCGTCGATTGGAATCCATGCTTTGACTTTCTTTAATGATTCAAACATTCTCGTACGATCTACCATTAAGTCACGAATAACTGGGAACGTACGCATTGGCTCTAAGCGAATTGGCTGTTCTAATTGGTCAATTAAAGCTGTACAAGATTGACGCGGCTTACCATTGATGACCATTGAACATGCACCACAAACTTCTTCTAGACAGCTCATATCCCAAGTGATTGGCGTCGAGTTAGTGCCTGCTGAATTTACAGGATTACGACGGAGTTCCATTAGAGCCGAAATAACGTTCATATTCTCACGATAAGGTATTTCAAATTCTTCTTTATATGGCGCAGAACTTGTATCCGCTTGTCGAGTGATT
>SKOL01000304.1 GCA_007120055.1 Anaerobacillus sp. | reverse complement strand
TTATGATCGACGTAACTCCACCAGTAATTAATGAAGGAACGTCAAACTTTCGCTCAACGAAGACATTTATTACTGTACCGTTAGAAACAAAAATTGGACTTATTGATGTTCATATTTCAGTTAAAGAAGATGATTAAAGGTAGTTGAAAAAAGCAAATAAATTGGATAGATTCTCTTTTTTCTGTTTAAATTAAAGGTAATGAATTTCATAATTGCACATTCTCCCTATTAGGGAACTATATGTAGTTGTGTTAAAACGTTCGCAACTCCATATAGCTGGATATAGCTCGTTGTAGGTTTTATGAAATTCACTTATTAAGGCTAATTTAAGCAGTTGAAGGAGAGTTTTTTATTTTGAGAAAATATTAGTATTATAGGACATGTCTGGAGGGTTGTGAGTATATGGATAATAATATTATTTCTTTAGTAATTTCAATATTTTCGTTAATCATTTCTACTATTGCAGCGGTAATTATATGGAAGTTTAATAGTATTTCTATTAGAAATACGAGTAGACAAGAGCATAATAAGTTAATGTTAGAGATAAACAAATTATTAATAGAAAACCCAGAATTATGGGCTGTCTATGATAATCACCCTGTTAATAAATCGATTAAAGATACATCGGATCATCTAGTACATGCAAAAAGAACTGCATTTATTTATCATTATATTAATTTCTTTGATATCCTTTTTGACTTTTACAACCGTCAAATTTTTCAAAATAAAAATGATAAAGCGGATTGGAAAGCTTGGGATAGCTTTATAACACATTACTTTAAAGGAAGTACAGAGGCTAGGGAAGTTTACAAAAATTCTTTCGGACTTTTTGATGACGACTTTTCAAGGTATATTATGGCAAAAATAAATGAGATAGAAAAAGATAAATGAGGCGTGAATATGTTTAATATGCTTCTATTACGTTCATCCTAGTTTTAGTGATAGGAGTTGAAAAAAGTGGAAGTTTCTGTAGAAAAACAAAGTAAGCAAAAACTAAATAAGCTGTTGGTGGTTATTGGAATTCTCTTGGCTGCGTTCATGTATATTAATTTTAATGCAACAATTGAAGATGTCGCTGATTTTAACATTGAACTACATACAACTGATGTGCCGATTTTAGTCGGTGATAGCACAACACTTCAAGTTTTAGTTTATGATGGCGAAGATTTAGTTGTAGAAAAAGCAAAGTTAAGTATTTCTTTAAGTGACGAAAATAATGAGATGGATTCAATAAAGCAAAACCTTTACCATGTAGAAAATGGTCTTTACGAAACTGAGGTTCAATTTTTACAATCAGGAAATTGGCATGCGAAAGTAGAGGTAAAGGACGGCAAATATCGTCAAAAAGAAACGTTTCCGTTGCGTATAGAAGCATATTGAAAATTATGTGCCCCATAATCTAGTGCCGCAACTTAACATAAATCGTTCAATCGAGAGCATAGTTCTGCAAGGGGACGCTTTATGTGGCAGTTACGAGAAGTTTTTCAGCTGTAATTGAGTATAGTAGCTTTCGTGTGGTAAAGTAGTAAGAAATTAATGGATAGGTGGTGTTTTAATGGATTTCCATGGGCAAAAGACTTTACCCGCTGCTCGTAGCATTAAAGAGCTAGAAGATATGCTTGACAGTAATTATACATACATAGTCTTACTAAACAGCCATATTGGTCAATTAAAAAGTCTCGTTCAATTAGCGAAAAGTAAAGGGAAGAAAATGCTTCTTCATGCTGATTTAGTTCAAGGCTTGCGAAATGACGAATATGCCGCACAGTTTTTATGTCAAGATGTTAAGCCAGCTGGTCTAATTTCAACACGGAAAAATGTCGTACTAACTGCAAAAAAACATGGTCTCATCTCGATCCAACGGCTGTTCTTGTTAGACTCAATCGCTCTTGAATCGAGTTATAAGTTGTTAGAAACGACAAAACCGGATTATATTGAAGTGTTACCTGGTGTAATGCCACATATTATTAAAGAAGTTTATGAAAAAACTGGAATTCCGATTGTTGCTGGGGGATTGATTCGTGAAAGAAGAGAAGTAGAAGATGCTCTTAAGGCAGGTGCGTCAGCTGTAACAACTTCGCGGAGAGAGTTGTGGAAGTGAAATTAAAAACTAAGGCGTTAGTATTTGAACGGAAGTGTCCCAGAACAAAGTGTCAGACCCTTATGGGACAGTCCTGCTCAAGCTAACGTAGGAGATTGAGTGATGTTTTGTGGAATTAATCACAAACGATCACTTGGAAAATAAATGTTGACAGCGGTTTCGGGGCATGTTTTAATATTAAATAAGTTAATAATTTGTGACGGAGACAAGGAGACTCAAAGAGTACTTATTTAGACTTTTTCTAGATAAGCTATTTTGGGTTTCCTTTTTTTTTGTTGCAATTTATTATAAAAAACAAAAAAGGAGGGAATCTTATGTCAGCATTTTTAGGGGAATTAATTGGAACGATGATTTTGATTATTTTTGGTGGCGGAGTTGTTGCAGGAGTTGTTCTAAAAGAAACGAAATCTGAAAACTCTGGCTGGATCGTCATTACGATGGGATGGGGCCTTGGTGTTGCGACTGCGGTTTATGCTGTTGGAGGAATTAGTGGGGCACATATCAACCCAGCAGTTACAGTTGGTCTAGCTTTAATTGGTGAATTTTCATGGTCTCAAGTGCCTAGTTATATTGCAGCACAAATGATTGGTGCATTTATCGGTGCGACGTTAGTTTGGTTACATTATTACCCGCATTGGATAGCAACTCAAGATCAAGAGGCGAAACTTGCCGTGTTTTCAACAGGACCAGCAATCCGTCACAAACCAGCCAATTTATTTAGTGAAATTTTAGGGACATTTGTCTTAGTATTAGGCCTTTTAGCGATTGGAGCCAATGCATTTACTGAAGGGTTAAACCCATTAATTGTTGGATTTTTAATTGTAGTTATCGGTTTATCATTAGGAGGAACTACTGGTTATGCGATTAACCCAGCGCGTGATTTAGGACCTCGTATCGCACACTTTTTATTACCGATTGCAGGCAAAGGAAGTTCAGATTGGAAGTATGCTTGGGTCCCAGTAGTTGGACCAATTATTGGTGGAGGTTTAGGTGCACTATTTTATGCAGCTGCATTTGAAGGTATTGTTTATTCGGCCCTTTGGATATTTTTGGTAGCGTTTGCAGTTGTAATGATCGCCTCAACTCTTTTTCATAAAAATCGAGTGTCAACTACAAATACAGAAAAAGACCTTGCAGCATAGGCCACAAGGCGTAAATAGATAATCTAAACTATTATAATTATAATAAAGATAATGATAAATTACAATTATTTTTACTAGGGGGAACGCAATCATGGAAAAAAAGTATATTCTTTCACTAGACCAAGGGACAACAAGCTCAAGAGCAATTCTTTTTAATAAAGCGGGGGAAATCGTAGATTCGGCTCAAAGGGAATTTAAGCAAATATTTCCAAAGCCAGGTTGGGTCGAACATAATGCCAATGAAATTTGGTCGTCTGTCTTAGCGGTGATGGCAGAAGTAATGGAAGTAAATGAAGTAAAACCGAGTGAAATTGCAGGAATTGGGATTACAAACCAACGTGAAACAACGGTTGTTTGGGAAAAAGAAACTGGTCATCCCGTATATAATGCGATTGTTTGGCAATCTCGTCAAACGACTGACATTTGTGAAGAACTAAAAGAAAAAGGATATAGCGACACGGTTCGTGAGAAAACTGGTTTATTAATTGATGCTTATTTTTCAGGAACGAAAGTGAAATGGATTTTAGATAACGTTGAGGGTGCTCGTGAAAAAGCAGAAAATGGAGAGTTGTTATTTGGAACGATTGATACGTGGTTAATTTGGAAACTATCAGGTGGAAAAGCTCATGTTACAGACTATTCTAATGCTTCGCGTACATTAATGTACAATATATATGACTTAGAGTGGGATGATGAATTACTAGAAATGTTAACGGTTCCTAAGTCAATGTTACCGGAAGTTCGTCCTTCATCAGAAGTGTATGCTCATACGGTTGACTATCATTTCTTCGGAGAAGCAGTACCGATTTCTGGTGCAGCAGGAGATCAGCAAGCGGCGTTATTCGGTCAAGCGTGTTATGAAGAAGGAATGGCGAAAAACACATACGGTACGGGTTGCTTTATGTTAATGAACACAGGAGAAAAAGCCGTGAAATCAGATCACGGATTACTGACAACGTTAGCTTGGGGTATTGACGGAAAAGTGACCTATGCTCTAGAAGGAAGTATTTTCGTTGCGGGTTCAGCGATCCAATGGCTGAGAGATGGGCTACGCATGATTAAGTCAGCTGCCGAAACAGAAAAATATGCAACTAGTGTTTCATCTACGGATGGTGTATATATGGTTCCGGCATTTGTTGGCCTTGGAACTCCATACTGGGACAGTGAAGTTCGTGGGGCGATTTTCGGCCTCACTCGTGGAACGGAAAAAGAGCATTTTATCCGTGCAACCGTCGAATCTTTAGCATATCAAACGAAAGACGTTTTAAAAGCGATGGAAGCAGATTCTAGTATTGAGTTAAAGACGTTACGTGTTGATGGCGGAGCAGTAGCTAATAACTTTTTAATGAAATTCCAAAGCGACATTTTAAACGTGCCAGTCGAGCGCCCAGTGATTAACGAAACAACGGCTCTTGGTGCCGCCTATTTAGCAGGGTTAGCTGTAGGTTTCTGGGAAGATCAATCAGAAATTGCGAAACAGTGGAAGGTCGAACATACTTTCGAAGTGGAAATGGAAGCATCTGAACGAGAAAAGTTATATTCTGGTTGGAAAAAGGCAATTGAAGCAACGACGGCATTTAAATTGAAATAACTGTTCACAATTTAGACACATTGTGCTATAATATAGTTAAGTTAATAAATTCGGTCGGAGAATAGGAGAGACCACAACACTCTATCGCGAACCTGCGATAGGGCTGTTGTGGTCTTTTTTGTATACTTTTTCAAGTTTTCATTATTTAGATGTTGAAAAGGGTGCAAAGAATAAAAAACGCAAAAAATAAGTATTTGAGCACTATTTCACGGCGTTTTCCTTTCTCTTTTATTCCCGCCCTATAAAAAGGAGTGTTTTAGAGTGGCGAATCCATTTTCAAGTATACAACGAGGAAGTTATTTAAAAGAAATGAGTAGTAAAGAGTTAGACCTGCTAGTGATCGGTGGTGGGATCACAGGTGCAGGTATCGCCTTAGATGCTCAAGTACGTGGCATTCAAACAGGGTTAATTGAAATGCAAGATTTTGGTGCGGGGACGTCAAGTCGTTCTACAAAACTTGTACATGGTGGCTTGCGCTATTTAAAGCAATTTGAAGTGAAATTAGTAGCTGAAGTAGGTAAAGAACGGGCAATCGTTTATGAAAATGCTCCACACGTAACAACGCCAGAATGGATGTTACTACCAATGATTGAAGGCGGAACATTTGGGAAGTTCGCGACATCTGTTGGACTTAAAGTATATGACTTTTTAGCTGGCGTTAAAAAGCAAGAACGACGTTACATGCTAAATCGACAACAAACATTGGAAAAAGAGCCGTTACTTCGTGAAGATAAATTAAAGGGTGGCGGTGTGTATGTCGAATATAAAACAGATGATGCGAGATTAACGTTAGAAGTATTGAAAGAAGCAGTAGCTCGTGGAGTGGTCGCTGCCAATTACGCTAAAGCAGAAGAGTTAGTTTACGAGAATGGCAAAGTCGTAGCAGTTAAAGTCGTCGATCAATTATCAGGTGAGTCAACAGTGATTCGTGCGAAAAAAATCGTTAATGCCGCTGGACCGTGGGTAGACACACTTCGTGAAAAAGACAATTCAAAAAAAGGAAAGTATCTACATTTAACAAAAGGTGTCCATTTAGTGATAGATCAATCACGTTTTCCGTTAAAGCAAGCGGTTTATTTTGACACAGAAGATGATGGTCGTATGATGTTTGCGGTTCCGCGTGATGGAAAAACGTACGTAGGTACAACAGATACTTTTTATAATGAGGATATCACTCATCCACGAATGACCGTTGCCGACCGTGATTATATCATTAATGCGGTTAATTATATGTTCCCTTCTGTAAATTTAAAAGTGGAAGATGTCGAATCTTGCTGGACAGGATTACGCCCGTTAATTCATGAGGAAGGAAAGAGTGCTTCAGAAATCTCAAGAAAAGATGAAGTGTTTATCTCTGATTCAGGCTTAATCTCGATTGCTGGTGGTAAACTAACGGGTTATCGAAAAATGGCAGAGAAAATTGCTGATTTGATTAGTAGTGAATTA
Source organism: Anaerobacillus sp. (assembly GCA_007120055.1). Next base: position 56 of record SKOL01000304.1, on the reverse strand, counting down.
GGAATTAACAAATCTTGTACAACAGCAACTATTAAACTTTCAGGTGGCGACATTGG
>SKOL01000194.1 GCA_007120055.1 Anaerobacillus sp. | reverse complement strand
GTTATCAGGCGAAACAGGTATATTACGCAAAACTTGCGTAAGGTCTAATGACCTAACTTTACTAGATCAGCCCGAACCAGTTGAATATGAAGTTAATGAGATATGAGGTTTCATTCTAGTTCCTCCTTTCTCTTTTGACTATGATTCAGTTTATCATTTTTATTTTGTGAGGTGAATAGCTTTGGAATTTCATCAACTAAAAACCTTCTATGCTGTTGCTACATACCTTAATTTTACCAAAGCGGCAGAAGATCTTTCCTTGAGTCAACCTGCCGTTTCAAGGCAAATTGAAGCTTTAGAAAAATATTATGAATTACCATTGTTTTATCGCACGAAGAAAAAAGTTGAATTAACAGATGCAGGGAGACAACTGCTTAAATATGCAATTCAGATTGTCTCATTAGCAGATCAAGCAGATAAGGCATTATCTTCGCTTACGAACCTAGAAAGTGGCGAACTTAATGTAGGATGCGGAACGACAATTGGTACTTATATCCTTACGAATCTAGTTATTGACTTTCAAAAAAAGCACCCAAATATAAAAGTTAATCTTATGATTAATAACACATCAACGATTATTGAAAAACTTTTGGATAATAAAATTGATATTGCGATTGTGGCTAAAAGATTTCATGATCCGAAATTCAACTTCCAGCCATTTTTACAAGATAAGATTAATGCTTACTGTTCAATTGAACAAAAAGAAAAGTTTAAAGACGTAAATTCATTAAGCGAGCTTAAAAATGAAACAATACTTGTACGGGAGAGTGGTTCACACACGAGGGAATGTATTGAAGAACAATTAAACATACTTAATTTCTCTCAAAAAATCTTTGAATTAAGTACAAACGAAGCGATAAAACAAGCTATTTTAAATAATAGCGGCATTGGCTTCCTTTCATCTACTACTGTTCAGGTAGAACTGAAGCATAATCTAATTTTTAAGATCCCTCTCAAAGACGAGTGCGAAAGGGAATTTTCAATCATTTCTCCAAAAGGAAAATACGCTTCACCAAGCATGCTGATATTTAATTCTTTTTTAACGAAAAACATAAGAAGATTTTTTTAAGAACAAAAAAATTGTTGATCTAATTATTGTACAATCGTTAAATATGCTATTGACATGACAGCATTCTAAGTCCAACTTTAATTGCATTAACATTTATTGTAGATCCTCTACTAGAATTGCTCATTCTGGCTATCATCACTAGCTTTTATTATTTGTTTCAAAAGGCAACATCACATTTAATATCGAAAGCACACATTACTTCTATGATGTGTGCTTTCTTAATTACATTAACCAAGTTTTGTTTAATCATATTCTTATACAAAGTGACCAAAAATTGAAGATAATTGTTGCGCAGTAAGAGTCTACTGCGCAATTAAAGAGGTTCTCCACGATTTGGCTCATAACTTAAAGAGCACATTTCTTATACAGAAATGCGCCTGTTTATTGTACAAAATACTGTATTTCTACTTAAATTCATTTTTATCACTATTCACAATCAATATATTGAGCTGGAACCCTTTCCCATGTACTAAACTTTCTACTTACTTCTCTTTTAAATTGTCTAAAAAGTTCCCTTTCATCAAAAGATACTTCTGGAATAACTTTATTTACTGAGTCTCTTAATGATTTTCTCATTTCTGAACTCAAGTGGTCAATAATCTCTTCTATTTTCACTCTTGCCATATGTATCACCCTCTTATTTTATTTTTAAACTTAACTATAAAAACTGGGTCGAAAATTACTTCTAAATATTATAGTTCGACATATTATTTCAGATTCCTTTATTTAACATATTTAAACAATAGAATCTGAGGGACTTGTTCCACAATCTGGATCTTATATGGAATAAAGCTTCTCAAAAAAATTTATACTAACCCTTGACAAACAATTGTTTGGTCAGATAAAATTCAATGTAACATTAGTAAGATGCTTTTAATAAAAGTAAATGAATATCTATAAATCAATGGGAGTACCCCACAGATTGGACTAGGAAGCACCTGCCAATCGAGTAATAAGATTAGTATTTTTGTGATCTTATTATCTTGAGAGCAGTGTGCTTTTTTCCCATCTGTGGGGTTTTTCTTTTGATTTGATTAGGAGGTGAACTATTCTGGCCAGCCAAAAAAAATACACTACTTGGAATTCACTTCCAGAGACTTTGACAGCAAAACAGCTTGCTGACTTTCTTGGGATTTCTAGAAAAACGATCTATGAATTGTTTCAAACCCCTTCGGTTCATGGTGGCATCCCTCATTCTAAAGTGGGTGCAACGAACATAGTAGATAAGGATGATTTCATACATTGGATCATGAACAAGAAAAAAGAAAAAGTAAGTGAACTAAAAAACATCTCATAGGAACAATACATTTTGATTTCACTAAATCAAACATCATGTATATGGATAAAATTAATTTTAATTTTATGTGTACTTGTTGTTGCCGTCCGGAGTTTTGAAGTGTTACCTTAAGATTATAAAAAATAAATATCATTAATCAATGGGTGAAACCCCGCAGATTGGAAGGAAGGACCTTGCAATCCAAGCTATAAGACAACTCTCGTCTTATATCCTTGGGAGCACTATGTCTTTTTTCAACTCTGTGGGGTTTTTCTCTTGGTTCAAAAGGAGAGGAATTTTTATGAAAACCACAAAGGAATACATCACTTTGGAATCATTACCAGACATCTTAGAAGTAAAACATATTGCTCAATATCTTAGAATCAGTAAACGCCGCATTTACGAGTTATGTCATCTCTCTCCAAAACATGGAGGAATTCCTAACTTTTCCATTGGTGCTTCCATTCGAGTGGACAAGCAAGATTTTAAGCAGTGGCTTGAGCAGAAAAAGAAGGAATCATTCAAATGTTGGCCTAGTTGAATTCGTAGATGATCATTTTTGGATTCTATCTCCCCTAATGTGATCCATCCAAAAGTATCATTCCCCATGAATTTGGGAATAACTTCAAATCGTAATATAAATTTTTTATAGAAAGGAGGAAATAAAAGTGAAACCAACTGATTCTAGAAGACAAGAGATGGCTGTCCTAGCATCCCACCTCGTCTCCACTACTGGGATGCGTTCAAAAGAATTATTATCCCTTAAGAACAGCAAATAACGTAAAGGGAAAAGGAGAGTTGTAAATGAAAGGATCATTTTACAGAAGAGATTGTACTTGTAAAAAGGAGCCCAAGAAATGCACTTGTGGGGCTAAGTGGGCCTTTACGGTCGATATTAGTCCCCATCCTATCACCGGTGCGAGAAGACAGCGACAAAGAAGTGGATTTAATACCATATCAGATGCTGAAGCCGCTGCGAGAGCCCTCCTTTATGAAGTGGATAATGAAACGTATATCGATGAAAGTAAAGCTTTATTTAAAGATTTCGCACCACAATGGCTAGCCATGTATAGCGAGGAACGGGAAGTCAAACCCGGAACCATTCGGATCAGACAAAACGAAATCAATAACCTTATGCCCTACTTTGCCTACATGAAACTCAAAGATATCAAACCCGATCACTATGAAGGGGCTATAAAAAAACTAAAGGAACAATTTGCACCAAACACCGTAGATGGTATTCATCGTACCGGACGGATGATTTTCAAGAAAGCGATACAAAAAGAACTCATCAAGAAGGACCCCACCCAGTTTGTTGTGTTACAAAAGAAAAAGAAAACGATTGAGGACTTAAAGAAAGATGATATCCCAAAGTATATGGAAAAAGAAGAACTTGCGTTATTTCTAAAAACAGTGGCTACCCAAGGCTTGGAGATGGATTTCCCAGTGTTCCTCACTCTTTCTTACACCGGCATGCGTGTCGGAGAACTGGTTTGTCTCCAGTGGGATGATATCGATTTTGATAAACAGACCATTCGCATTATCAAGACCTACTACAATCCAAAGAATAATACGGTTAAGTTTGATTTAAACACACCAAAAACCGTTGCATCCGCACGAACCATAGTGGTTGAAGAAGATGTCATTGAGGCACTTAAAGCATTGAAAGCCACTCAGGAAAAAGTCAAAGAACGCTTAGGCGATAAATACGTGGATCAAAACTTTGTGTTTGCTAAAACGAAGCGACACCCAGGTTATCCTATCGTCATTAAGACGGTTGAAGACCGAATGCGGCGCTCATTAAAATTAGCTGGCTTAAACAAAACGTTAGCGCCACATTCTCTGCGTCACACGCACACATCCCTTTTGGCTGAACTCGAAGTGCCGTTAGAGGATATCATGGAAAGACTAGGACATACCGATGACGACACCACACGACTTGTCTATCGTCATGTGACAAAAGAAATGAAGAAAAAGGCTTCCCGCAAGTTTGGTCAACTCATGGGAAGCCTACGCTAAGGCGATTTATGTTAGCAAAAATGTTAGCATTTTGCTTTTTGTTTATGAAAAGCCTTGTGGCTCAAGGGTTTTGGGCGATTATTACATCATGCCGCCCATGCCACCCATTCCGCCCATGCCGCCCATGTCAGGCATTGCAGGTGCGCCGCCTTCTTCAGGCTTATCAGCGATAACTGCTTCTGTCGTTAAGAACATAGCAGAGACACTTGCTGCGTTTTGAAGTGCAGAACGAGTAACTTTTGTTGGGTCTACGATACCAGCTTGGATCATGTTTACCCACTCACCAGTCGCAGCGTTGAAGCCAATTCCGACTTCTTCGTTCTTTAAACGTTCAACGATTACTGAACCTTCAAGACCTGCGTTGTGAGAGATTTGACGTACTGGCTCTTCAAGTGCACGAAGAACTAAGTTAACACCTGTTTGCTCGTCGCCTTCTGCTTCAATAGTTTTCACAGCGTTAACAACGTTAACTAGTGCTGTTCCACCACCAGATACGATACCTTCTTCTACTGCTGCACGAGTTGAGTTAAGTGCATCTTCAATGCGAAGCTTTTTCTCTTTTAGCTCAGTTTCAGTTGCAGCACCAACTTTAACTACTGCTACTCCACCAGCTAATTTAGCAAGACGCTCTTGAAGCTTTTCTTTATCGAACTCAGAAGTTGTTTCTTCTAATTGAGCACGGATTTGTTTTACGCGAGCTGCGATCTGATCTGTCTGACCAGCACCTTCAACAATTGTTGTGTTTTCTTTTGTTACAACAACTTTAGAAGCGCGTCCTAATTGAGTAATTGCTGTAGATTTAAGATCAAGACCTAGATCTTCAGTGACTACTTCACCACCAGTTAAGATAGCGATATCTTCAAGCATTGCTTTACGGCGGTCACCGAAACCAGGAGCTTTAACAGCAACTGCGTTAAATGTTCCACGAAGTTTATTTACAACTAATGTTGCAAGTGCTTCACCTTCAACATCTTCAGCGATAAGTAAGATTGGTTTACCTTGTTGAACAACTTGCTCAAGAACAGGTAAGATTTCTTGAATGTTAGCGATTTTCTTATCAGTAATAAGGATATATGGATTTTCAAGAACTGCTTCCATTTTGTCAGAGTCCGTTACCATATATGGAGAAGCGTAACCACGGTCAAATTGCATACCTTCTACAACTTCTAACTCTGTGTTAAACCCTTTAGATTCTTCAATTGTAATTACTCCGTCGTTTCCAACGCGCTCCATTGCTTCAGCAATTAATTGTCCTACTTCTTCATCAGCAGAAGAAATAGCAGCAACTTGTGCGATTGATTCTTTACTTTCAATTGGTTTTGAAATTGCTTGCAGCTCTTGAACAGCTTTTGCAGTCGCTTTTTCAATACCTTTACGAAGTACCATTGGGTTAGCACCACTTGTTACGTTCTTTAATCCTTCACGGATCATTGCTTGTGCTAATACTGTTGCAGTTGTAGTACCGTCACCAGCAATATCGTTTGTTTTACTAGCAACTTCAGCAACTAATTTTGCACCCATATTTTCAAAAGCATCTTCAAGCTCAATTTCTTTTGCAATTGTTACACCGTCATTTGTAATAAGAGGTGAACCGAATTTCTTCTCTAATACAACATTACGTCCTTTTGGTCCTAATGTTACTTTTACAGCATCAGCTAAAGCGTCTACACCACGAAGCATAGCGCGACGTGCGTCTTCGCTAAATTTAATTTCCTTTGCCATTTTTTCTACCTCCTAGTTTTCTATGTAGTAGGAATGAGTTCCTACGTATTTTAAAGATACTTTCATAGCTTCTTATGTGCTTTTCATGTAAAATAGACTTTTAAAACCATTTACATAAAATTTAGAAACTATTTTAGTTAACGATCGCTAATACGTCGTTTTCACGAAGGATTAAGTATTCTTTACCATCAAGTTTAACTTCAGTGCCTGCGTACTTAGAGTAGATAACTTTATCTCCCTCTTTAAGTTCT
>SKOL01000318.1 GCA_007120055.1 Anaerobacillus sp. | reverse complement strand
TTCAATCGTTTAATTTTCGCAACAAAAGGAAATTTAAGCCTTTTTATGATTTAGTTTCAAGTATAACTGCCGAAGAAATCGCCCATGTAGAATTAGTCGCTCATACGATCAACCTTATGACTACAAATACAACATTCCCAGGAAACCCTGATGTTACACCATTGCAAAATGCAAAAGATTTACGTTACCATCACCATTTTATCGATACCGCTCAAACAGCAAAACCTGCCGATTCTCACGGGCGGCCATGGACAGGAGACAATGTTTTTAACAGTGGAAGTTTATTATTAGATTTAATTCATAATTTTTTCTTAGAGTGTGGGGCAAGAACTCATAAAATGCGTGTGTATCAAATGACAGATCACCCGACAGCACAAAGGATGATTGGATATCTTCTAGTTCGTGGTGGTGTCCATGTAGTGGCCTATGCTCGGGCCATTGAAGTAATTACTGGTGTGGATATGACGAAGATGGTGCCAATCCCAGACTTAAGTAACCGCGAATTTAAAGTCGCGAGGGAGTTTGAAAAAGAAGGTATTCATACGAAGCTATACACATGGAGTCCTACCGATTTCCGAGAGATTAATAAGATCTGGAAAGGAACCCACCCTGAAGATGGTAGTCCCCTTGAAGTAGTGATCGGTTCACCAGAAGGTGCACCTAAACCGGATCATGAAGAAGTAACAGAGGAATTTGCGCCAGGAATTTCACCAGAAGACTATCAGAAAATTGTTCAGCGACTTATGAGGTCTGCAGGGCTGTAATTAAACAAAACGCCACATTTTCGTCAAAAAATTAAACTCCAACAACCCTACAATATGTTATGATAATTTTAATATAATACATTTGGCCGGAGAATAGGAGAAAGCCATAAAAACTCATGGGATATTTTTGTATCCTTGTGGGTTTTTATGGCTTTTTCTGTTTTCTCTCATTCTCATATATTTCCAATAAGTTTACTAGCTAAGAGGAGGAGAACTCATGAGACCGATAATAGAAACAGAAGTGGTCGTAATTGGTGGGGGAGTTACAGGAGTAGGTGTACTTCGTGATTTAACACTGCGCGGAATCAAAGCGGTATTGGTGGAACAGAGAGATTTCGTTCACGGAACTTCGTCAAGGAACCACGGGCTACTTCATTCGGGTGCCCGATATGCCGTTCGAGACGAAGAAGCTGCGATTGAAAGTTATCGTGAAAATTTAATATTGAAAAAAACGGTGCCAGGTTCAGTTGAAGCATGCGGAGGTATTTTTGCGAAAGTACCTGCAGATGATGACGATTATGTCGCAAAATGGGTAAAAGCTTGCGAAAAGGTAGGAATACCGACGAAAGAAATTCCTGTTGCAGAGGCGATTAAACAAGAACCTTATTTAAATAAACAAGTTCAAGCTGTTTATCACGTGCCGGATGGAGCGGTTGATCCGTTTACTTTAGCAATTGATGTTGCTGCTGATGCTATTACGAGAGGTGCGAAAGTACTTACGTATAGTGAAGTTGTCGCCATTAACAAACAAGGAAGTGCGGTCTCAAGTGTGACCGTAAGTAATCGTTATACGGGTGAAAAAACCGATATTCATACAAAACTCGTGATTAATGCGGCAGGCCCTTGGGGATCACATGTAGCGGCGCTAGCTGAAGTCCCTTTAAAGTTAATTAATAACAAAGGAATGCTTACAGTTATGAATCACCGCATTAATAAACAAGTAATTAACCGCTTGCGGATGCCGGGAGATGCAGATATATTTGTGCCCGCTCATAATGTAACGATTTTTGGTACGACAGGAAGAAATGTTGAAAGTCCTGAAGATTTTTCGTTGGATCGTGAAGAATTAGAGCAAATGTTAAAAGAAGGAGAAGCACTTGTTCCAGGAGTGACGGAAATGAGAATGATCCGTGCCTTTACCGGGAGCAGGCCGCTTTATCAAGATACAGATGATTCTGATAGTAGCGGTAGAAATGTAACACGAGGCTTGGCGTTGTTAGATCATAGTACAAGAGATGGACTTGAAGGCTTTATTACGATTACCGGTGGAAAATTAACGACGTTTCGCTATATGGCTGAAAAAACGGTGGATCTCGTTTGCGAAAAGCTAGGTGTCAATGTCGCTTGTACAACACATGAAGAACAAGTTGCACACCGAGACGCAAAACAATTTTTTAAAGAAACAGATATTGCACCTGCAGCAAAAACGAAGTTGTTTCATTGGGCGGGTAAAAACGCTAAGGAGATTGAAACTTCATTAAATAATGATTCAGAAGACAAAATTGTCGTGTGTGAGTGTGAACAAATTACATGGGCAGAAATTAAAGCAGCAATGCCAGAAGGTCGATTTAACCTTACTGATATTCGTCGTCGCACAAGGCTTGGAATGGGACCTTGTCAAGGGACATTTTGTAATCAACGCGTTGCCGCTCTGGCTGTTGAAAAAGGGTTGGCAACGCAAGAAGAAGCCGATTGGGCGCTAAAAGATGCAGTCACTAACCGAGTTAAAGGAATGGGTGTCGTCGCGACAGGTGAAACGAGTAAACAATTACAAATGATGGAGACGATTTACAAAGTGTCTTTAGGATTAAATGAGGAGGGGAAGTCAAATGTATGATGTAATCGTTGTTGGTCAAGGGTTAACCGGATTACTTTCAGCCATTGTTGCAAGAAAGCAAAACAAAAAAGTCGCACTTGTTGCTAAAGGAACGGGAAAAATGCTTCAATCAACAGGGTTAATGGATTTAGTTCCTGGATCGAACAAAGATTTTTCACAATGGATGGAGTTGTATGGTTTATCAAACCGCGAAAAAATTACTGTGAAAGACGCTATTAACGAGTTTAAAAGGTTAACAGAGAAGATCGGTTACGAATACGTTGGCGATGTTGACAAACTAGCGAATGTCGTCACTAGTAGTGGCCATTTGAAAAGTACCGCGCTTTATCCGAAAACGATCACTCCTATTCCAGAAAAAGGACGCGTCGTTATCGTTGGATTTAATGAAATTGTCGATTTCCAACCTGAATTTTTAAAAGGTAATTTACAAAAAGTACGACCAGATTTACAGATCGGCACGATGAGCGTAAGACTCGATAAAAATTCACAACGGACATTGACGCAGTTAGACGCTGCTCGAGCGTTAGACGAAAAAGACAGTCGCGAGCATATTTTAAAACAAATAAAAGAGAAAATGAAGACTAAATCTACTGAAGGCGTTGACTTATTCATTTTCCCAGCTGCATTAGGGGTTCAACAGTGGGAAGAAGTGCATACGCAATTCTGCACTGAATTAAAGGCGAAGGTCACTGAAGCACCGGGACTGCCACCGAATGCAACGGCGATACGCCTTCACGAACGATTACGAAAAGAGGCAATAAAACTTGGCGTTCGCTTTTATGCAGATACAGAAGTGAACGGCTTTTCAAAAAAAGGAACCATCAATGAAATCACGATCAAAATGAATAACCGCAGCGCAAAACTGCAATCAGATCATCTTTTAATTTGTACAGGTGGCATTCTCGGTGGAGGTCTCGAACAAACGGCTAAAGGACTTAAAGAGACGACACTACAGCTTTCTGTTAATAAAGAAGGGGCTTATGTTAATCTCCCTAATCATGTGTATCCAGTCGGCGCTAGCCTTGGCACAAACGTCATCCATTACGGCATTACCGGGGGCATTTATTCTGTGGTTTCGAGTTATTTAACGAATTTGCAAATAGAGCGGTCAGACATGAGGGGGTTACAACGTGCATGAGTTAAGCTTTCATGAAACGACTTTCGAAAAGTGCTTAAAATGTAATGCTTGTACAGTGAATTGTCCGATTTCTAACGTCAGTTTCGATTTTGGTGGACCGAAACATTTAGGGCCCGAACTAAAGCGAATGATGGATCATCAAGAGGTGATCGATGACGCGCGGATTGAACTTTGTACGTTGTGTGGTACGTGCGATGCCAGTTGTCCGGAAAACGTTCACGTCTCAACGCTAACTTCTTATGCAAAAGCGATCCATGCTGAAGAAAATGGCACCAAATTTCGCGATCTTATATTAAGCAATGCTGAATTGGTTGGTAAGGTGGCCTCCACTTTTGCACCGATTACGAATATGACGATGAAGGTGAAGCCCGTTCGAAAAGTGATGCAAAAGGTGCTTGGTATTCATGCAGATCGTCAATTTCCAACATACGAATTTAGCAATTTTAAACGCCGTTATAAAAAAAAGCATGCGACAACCGAGAGAAAAGTTGCGTATTTTACCGGGTGTTATGCAACGTATAACGCCCCTGATGTAGCGGACTCGTTTATTAAAGTAATGGAATATAACGGAATAGACGTTGCCATTCCAGAGCAAAAATGTTGTGGCGTTCCGATGTTTGCGAACGGTCAAATGAAACAAGGATTGAAGAACGCACAATTTAATACGAACAGTTTATTAGAGTATACACGTCAAGGTTACGATATCGTTATGACTTGTACTAGTTGTACATCCGCATTTAAAAAAGAATATTTCTCTTATTTAAAAACAGAAGAGGCAGAAGAACTTGCCCAGCACATTTATGACGCTGATGAATATTTACGCATCCTTCATGAAGAAGGTGAGTTAAATACAAACTTTGCAACAATCAACGCTAAAGTAGGCTATTATGCACCATGCCATATGAAAGGTCAAGGGATCGGAAATCCAGCCATGGACATATTAGAACTTATTCCAGGATTTGAAATTCAAGATATGGCAGCTGGTTGTTGCGGACAATGCGGTACATTTGGATTTAAAGAAGAAAAGTACCCTTATTCCTTAGAACTAGGCAAAGGGTTGGCAACTGCAGTAGAAGAACTTGACGCAGATTATACAGTGACTGAGTGCGGAATGTGTAAAAACCAACTGGATCAGCTAACGAACAAACAAGTAAAGCACCCAATGCAAATTTTAAAATCCGCCTACGAAAAAGTACCCGTCACTTCTTAGGCATGTGAATATTTCACATGGTGTCAGACACCGCCCGTGGACAATTTGCCAATTTGTCTTTCTGGGGTGGACACATTTAATTTTATAATAAAACAGACCAGCCCTAATGAAAGGAAGGAGAGTCCTTTCATTAGGGCTTTTCCGTTCGGTCTGTGTTTAATGCTCAAACCTACACCAAAACATCAAAAGGAGATCAGGGGGGCAACCCCTTAATCTAATTATAAATTGTTAGTTTTTGGAAGTGAATAGACGTACGTTGATTTCGTAATGTATTAATGAATTTCATTATCCTTAAAAGTTCGCCAATTGGCGAGCCTTTTACATTTCTTAAAAAACTGAAACAGAGCCTCTTTTTGAGTAAGTATTTTGAAACTAAATGAGCATTAATTCGTATATAGAAATAAGAGAATATTTTTAAACTCATTGTTATCCAACCTAAATAATAACGATCAGAAAGGAGTAACAAAATGTCTACAATCGTAAAGAGTAGTATATACGGGACAGCCGTACTCTTCAGCCTTGCGATCTATTTATTATTTGTCAGACCGATAAATTTTGCAGATACCATCCAACAACCATTTGTTGTTCATATCGTTATTTTTGTAGCACTCTTACTATTTCCATTATTAATTGCGTGGTTGTTTATCACTAGAGGAAAATCAGCTTTTTTTATCGCAGTTCCTTTTTATCTCATTGGCTTATTTTTCTTATATCGTGGATTTTATATGGAGAATCAATTTTCGATCCTTGATTATTTATTTATAGAAATTCAACAAATGGATAGAACGACCACACCAGCAAAGGAAGCAGTTTCATTTATAGGACTAGAAAGCTTTTTTCTTTACATTATCATTAGTGAGTTCGGAATTTTACTAGCTTATTTCTTAAAGCGGAGAAAAGGGAAAACCTCAATTGGCTAGATGTGTGTAGATAGAGAAGTTTTACTTGCTACTTCGAATAGACTATAGTGTCATGCCTTCACAAAAAAAGGCCACTCATAGTGAAGTGAGCGGCCGTCTCTTTATTAAATTTTAGGCAACATACGCAGAACCAACAATCACTAACAGAATGAACAACACAACGATTAACGTAAAGCTGTTATGCATTCAATAACACCCCCTTAAGTGTGTCACAGTAATACCCTATGTAAAGAGAGCACATTTGAGTGGGCACTTACCTATTATTTTGCTAATTAGTGAATTCGCCTAGTGAGGATTATACAAAAGTAGTATTCTACTCACGAAAAAAAGTTCTTTTTATAGGCTATTTTTAAAATAAAAACATACTAACATTAGTAGTACAGACCCCGGCCAGGGTTTGTGCTACTATTTTTTTATAGTAGAAGTGAAGTCAGGCCGACCAGCCTCTGGGACCATTAAAGAGTCCGTACTA
>SKOL01000569.1 GCA_007120055.1 Anaerobacillus sp. | reverse complement strand
GAGATATATAGTTTAATAAAAAATAAAAATGAAAGGTAGTTTTGCGAACGCGCGGAATTCAAGAAAGTTTTTTAAAATAAGTTTTTTCCTCGAAAGTATTGAAATTGAAGGATTAATTTGTTAAGGTTGACGAAAGTTCATATTTTATTTACTTCAATATTATTTGAAGTGAGTTTAGAGGCGCAATAACCATTAGTACAAAATTTGAGGAGAATGAGCTCCTGTGACGAGTTTGGAAAGGGGGTATTGCCGAAGCAACGAGTAACTCATGTGCTTGTTGTTGGGGCTACATTTAATAAATGTAGCACTGTCGTATAGTTTTTTCAAACTATATGGAGGGCTATCTCACGCTAGAATGACCGTAAAGACTATCATTCATAGAGGGTGGCCCCAAAGTGTCTGACACCACGCGTACACTACTTTATATAGACCAAAAGGCTTTGATATATGTCTATATGTAGGTGTGAAACGGTGTCTGACACTTGTTTTGGGCCATCCTCTTTTTAGTTTTTAAGCGGTTAATCCTGCGATTTAGCTCTATTCAAGAACTTAAGTCGCCATTTGTGGCGAACAAAATCTGTTGAATAGAGGTGTTTTATCATGAATTTTGGACAATTATTAACGGCAATGGTTACTCCATTTGATGAAAAAGGAAACGTTGATTTCCAAGCAACAAGATCTTTAGTAAATTACTTAATTGCAAACGGCACTGACGGTCTCGTGGTAGCAGGTACGACAGGAGAATCACCGACTTTAACTACAAACGACAAAGCTGATTTGTTTAAATTTGTTGTTGAGGTTGTTGACGGACGTATTCCTGTCATTGCAGGTACTGGGACAAATAGTACACGTGCATCAATTGAGCTAACTGAAATTGCCAAATCTGCAGGTGTAGATGGAGTAATGCTTGTAACTCCATACTATAACAAACCAAACCAAGAAGGTATGTATCAACACTTTAAAGCGATTGCTGAATCTACGGATTTACCAGTGATGCTTTACAATATCCCTGGTCGTAGTGCCGTCAATATGATTGAGGATACAATTATCCGTCTTGCCCAAGTTGACAACATCGTATGTGTGAAAGAAGCTAGTGGAGATTTAGAAGCAATGGCCAATATTATTCATAATACGCCAGATGACTTTTTATTATATAGTGGTGATGATAGTTTAACATTACCGATTTTAGCGATCGGTGGACATGGAGTAGTTTCAGTGTCTTCACATATCATTGGTAACGAAATGAAAAGCATGATTGCAGCATATCAAAACGGTAACCCGAAATATGCAGCTTCTCTTCACCGTGAATTGCTACCAATCATGAAAACAATGTTTATTGCACCTAGCCCTACTCCTGTCAAAGCAGCTTTAGAAATGACAGGGATTAGTGTCGGTTCAGTAAGACTACCGTTAGTTCCGTTAACGATTGAAGAATCAGAGGTAGTATACTCAGCGATCCAATCTAAAAAATTATATTCTGCTGTGTAATAAGAAAAGCGCCGGAGCTAGACAGTTCCCAAATTTTTTATACTTTCTTACCTAGTAATAAAGCCCTCCACGTTTGTGGGGGCTTTACTTGCGTTTTGGGGAAGCCAATGATTTTCGGATTTTTACGGACATTGAGTACGCTATTTTTCAAAATAGTAGCATTTTGAAGTGTTTGAGGACATCAGGTACGTTATTTGTTTAAAATCATCAGGAATAGGCCTCCATTTTGGCCAATAACGGAACGTATGTCCGCACCACAATCCCACCACAATCGCATCACACATCATCAAATCATTTTTCCACACGGCTAAACTCATGCACCCAAACTCTCATATGAGGTAGCCACGGCATTCCTTTATGGAGAGACAGAATTGTATTTTTATAGTCCTCTAGTGTGTCGTAACCTTCTTGTTGCGCCATTTCATCAGTTAAATCACCTAGCGTTTGTCGATACACATTATCAACCTTAAATGAAACACCGTTTAACACCATAATTTCACCTACATCAGCATATCTTCCATTTCGTCTTACAGCTATTTTCTTGCCTTCAACAATTTTTTTAATATCCTCAGGCATAGTAACTAGCTTATCAATTTCACAAGTTTTTGCTGGTAATTTCATTGATTCAGACATCGTAGCACCTCTTTTTTCCTTTTTAACCATTATAACATTATCAAGGTGCTAACAGTAAAAATAACGCTCGTGATTTTTTATATTTCAAAAAAAGGATGGGACAAAAGTGTCTGACACAACAAGGACTCTACTAAATATAGACGGACAGATTTATCATATGTCTATATTCGCTACCGAGCGGTGTCTGACACTTTATTTTGTCCTAACCTTTTTTAAAAAATGGTTCAATGTTGTTCTTGTGGCGTCATTTGTTAGTTTTCAGTCGCCAAACCACACCATTCAATAACAGTAAGGGCAATGATTTCGGCTGTTTGAAAAATATCTTCGAGTTCAATGTATTCGTTCGGAAAATGCGCCATACTTGAGATACCCGGGCCAAAGACGATCGAAGGTGTAGTTCCTACTTGTGAAAGCAGTCCCCCATCTGTTCCCCAAGGAGACGCTTCAATGGTTGGTTTGCTGCCTACTACATTCTCAAACTTTTCGCTTAATATTTTCATTAAAGGGTGGTTTTCGTCGATAGATCCTGGGACCCATTGGGCGCCGTACCACTCAAGTTGTACAGGGTGATCTTTAAACCACGGATCAATATCCGATAGTTTTTTTAACCAGTCATCCAATTCTTTTTGAACGTCTTCAATTTTTTCGTTCGGAGCAATACCGATCCTGCCTTCTAACTTAACTAAATCAGCTACTGATGATGGCCAATCCCCACCTTCTATTTTTCCGATATTAATTGGCACGGGGATCGGAATTTTTTCATATAGTGGATCGTCAATTCGTTGGTTACGCTCCGTTTCTAAGTTTTCAATATGTTTTACAACTATCGCGCTTTTATCAATGGCGCTAACGCCGTGGTATCTCGTGCCACCGTGCGCCGAGCGTCCTTTCACGTGAATACGAAACCATTTTGAGCCTTGCTGTTTCGGAAAGATTTTCATGTTGCTCGGTTCAGGGATAATTGCTGCATCTGCTTTATACCCTTTAAGAACAGCAGCTAATGTTCCGGCACCCCCACTTTCTTCTTCTACGACACTATGAATAATAACATCTCCCTTTAATTTTATGCCGCTATTTTTAATCGCCTCTATCGCTAAATAAAGAGCTAGGTTCCCACCTTTCATATCGGTTGTGCCTCTCCCGTATATCTTTCCGTCTTTGATTTTTCCGAGGTATGGGTCATCGTTCCATTGTGATAAGTCACCAGCAGGTACGACATCAACGTGGCCATTTAAAACAATTGAAGGTCCATCCCCTTCCCCTTTTAAAATACCGACAACGTTAGGGCTATCTGAAAAATCCGTACGATTTGAGAAAAAGTACGGATGCTTTTGCAACTCTTCTTCATCCAATTCCCATTGCTCTACTTGTAGGCCGATTTGTTCCAACTTTTCGGCAATTATTGCTTGAATTTGTGCTTCATTACCTTGAGTGCTCGGAATTTTTATTAAGTTTTGCAAGAAAGCGACTGCACTTTCCTGATTTGTTTGGAGCCAGTGCTTAATCTTCTCGTTGTAAGTGGTCATTTTTCCCCTCCTTTAACGGTGCTTTTCTTAAAAAAATAATTAATTGACAAATTATATCCTTCATTTCAACAACTATTCATTGTTAAGTGAAAAGAGATAGCGATTAACAGCGAAATTAAGTAGTTTATCAGCAAAAAATCAGTTTTTATCAGCCACACCAACTACTTTATCAGCGAAATGACAGCTGTTATCAGCCAAATTAGCTACTTTATAAGTGAAATAACAGCTTTCATCAGCCAAACTACTTATGCTCGCACTTCAAATCGTCTTTAAATTTTCAGTAACAGCAAACTCGGCACCGGTATATTTCTCTACATCTTCTTTCGTATAAGGGGTCATTACTTCGAGCAATACTAATCCTTTCGTACCGACTTCAAAAACGGCCATTTCTGTAATAATAAGATCCACGCATTGCGGTGCAGTTAGTGGTAGTGTACAAGTTTTTAAGATTTTCGGATGGCCATTTTTACTAACGTGGTTCATTAAAACAATGACTTTTTTTGATTTTTGCGCGAGTTCGATCGCCCCTCCGACACCGGGAACTTTCTTTCCAGGGATAATCCAATTGGCTAAGTCGCCTTTTTCACTTACTTCGAGTGCACCTAAAATTGTTACATCAACTAAACCGCGGCGAATAATACCAAAGGCGGTCGCACTGTCAAAATAAGAAGCACCTGGGATCACGGTAATTGGAAATCCGCCTGCATTACATAAATTACCGTCTTCGTCTCCTTTTTTGGGGCTAGGTCCTGTTCCTAAAATCCCGTTTTCAGCATGAAACATCACCTTCATAGTATCAGGGACGTAATTGGCAACTAATGTTGGAATGCCGATCCCTAAGTTGACCGTCATTCTGTCTGTAATTTCAGCAGCGGCACGTTTAGCAATCCGTTCTCGAACATTTATTCCCATACCCATTTCCAATCGACTCCTTGTGTTTTAATCACTTTATCTATGAAAACACCTGGCGTAACGATTTCTTCAGGGTCAAGTTCACCTACTTCAACGATTTCTTCGACTTCTGCGATCGTTACTTGGCCAGCCATTGCGACTAATGGATTCGTATTTCTAGCACTTTTGTCATACACTAAGTTTCCGTACGTATCAGCTTTTTTCGCATACACAATCGCTACATCAGCGGTCAGTGCTGGCTCAATTAAAAAACGTTTCCCGTCTATTTCTACTGTTTGTTTATTTTTAGCGAGGATACTATCAATACCAACATCGACAAGGACACCACCTAGTCCCATACCACCCGAACGGATTCGTTCAACTAACGTTCCTTGTGGCGAAAAATCTACTTCTAGTTTTCCATCACTCATTAATTGTCCGGCTACAGGATTGGAACCAATATGTGATGCAATTAATCGTTTTGCTCGGCCTTGACTGATGATTTTGCCGATCCCGATGTCCGGAAACCCAGCATCATTGCCGATTAAAATGAGATTAGTTACTCGCTTTTTTAACATTCCGTCAATGAGAGTTGGTGGGTTACCTACCCCACCAAAGCCTCCGTACATTAAAGTCGTACCATCTTTGATAAAATCAAGTGCCTCATCGACTGTACATACTTTCATCGTTCATCCCCCTCCCATCACTACTTCCCTTCGCCCTTATTAAGCCAAACTACGACTGTTTGCGTTACATCGTTTGTGAAAACTTCACTTCATCGTCTTACTTTTATCTAACTTTCTTTGAATTTTAGGTCACATAATCGAACCGTTACTAAATTTGGGCTTTCGTATTTAGGCAATGAATGACTGACCTTCATGAAGTAAATCTTTTTCTACTTCTTCTATTGATTTTTTAAATCTAAAGATAAGTTCATCAATTTCTTCTTTCGTAATGACAAGCGGAGGAGCGATCAATATTGCGTCTCCAGTGATACCTTCTTCACCGGCGTTGGCAGGATACACTAATAAGCCATTTCCCATCGCTTTTTTAATAACTCGGTTGGCGATTTTCACTATAGGTGAAAATGATTGTTTTGTATTTTTATTTTCGACAAATTCTATTCCTAACATGAGCCCTTTGCCGCGAACATCTCCAATAATGGACGTCCGATTAGCAACTTCGATCAATTCTTTTCGTAAATAGCTACCGATTTTTTCTGCTCGATCAACTAAATGGTGCTTTTCAATATAATTTAAAACCGCTAACGAAGCAGCTGCAGATTGAGGATTTGCACTAAAGGTGTGTCCGCTCATGATCATTTTTGATCCTAGTAAAATCGGCTCCATCACTTTGTCACTCACTAAAGTGGTTGCAATTGGTGTGTAGCCCCCACTCATCCCTTTTCCGAGCGCCACAATGTCCGGTTGAACTCCCCAGTGCTCGATCGCTAACATTTTTCCGGTTCTCCCCATCCCTGTCATTACTTCATCGGCAATAAATAAAATATTATTTCGTTCACAAATCGCTTTGATTTCTTCATAATAACCTCCAGGGGGAACGACGGCACCAGCTGCTGCACCGATGATTGGTTCGGCAATAAAAGCAGCAATCGAGTCTTTCCCAATTCGCTTGATCGCTCGTTCTAATTCTTTCGCGCATAAAAGTTGGCACCGAGGATGCGTTTGCCCGAATGGACAACGGTAACAATAAGGAGCACTCGCACTCGGCAAATCATCTAATAAAGGAACGAAACGCTCCCTACGGGCGACATGACCAGACATCGATAACGCCCCTAACGTGAT
>SKOL01000706.1 GCA_007120055.1 Anaerobacillus sp. | reverse complement strand
CAGTAATTAAATAGGCATGTTCGATCCCATCATTCATCGCCTTTTCTAACAACAATTTCAACATTGTTGTTCCAAATCCTTTTCTTTGGTAGTCCTCAATAATCTTAAAATCTTCTAATTTGACCATTCCGTTATACGGCATGTATTCTATATTACCTACTGGAGTTTCTCGATCATAGCCTACAAATAATTGGATCGTTTTTTGAGGATCTTTATATTCGTGTGACTTTCTATGTATTCGCCTCGTTGCAAAATCCAATCCCATTTCACTCTGACTTGCATCAATATCAACCGCAATTCCATCTTCTAAAACTTTTTGATCACGACAAACATTTTTAACATAACCGTCAATATTTCCATTCAACTGTTTATATTTTCTCGTTTCAATCGCCATTACATCATATTGACATACTTCTGGTTGAACCGGTAATTTTTCAATCAGATCGCTATCGATCCGAAAGGATGTTTCAATTCTAAAAAATCCTTTTGCTTTCGTTTCTTTCTTATTTAATTCATCCACTATAAACTCAAATAACCCATCTTTCTGTTTATAATAAACAAAATTATGAGTGTACATATCAGGGATCTCAGAATCTGTGCATGTAATTTTTATATCACCTTCATTGACCTCAGAAAACATTTTCACATATTCAATTTCTAATTCAAGAATTCTTTCTAAAAGCAACTTCCTCACACTATTTCCCCCCTCTGTGTAATCTTATAATTTCAAGGGAGTGATTGTCCCTTGATGAAAAAACATTTGCCAACGGCCACTTCGAAATTTCCAAATCGAACTACGCAATGTATTGCGTTTCCTCGTCTCGTCAACTACTTGGTAAGTTGTCAGTGTAACGTCGGGTGCCAAACTATAAATCTCAAAATTGTGAAGCGTCATTTTTAATAGACCTACTCCACCCTCACCAATACAATCATTTTTATAAAATATCGTACCTGAACTCCCATATTCGAAAAAATCATCGGCTAGTAGTTTATTAAGTTCATCCGGAGAAGTTCGGATTTCCGGTTTAAGTAATTTTTCTTCAAGCTCTTTCAAATGTTCTCTTAATGACCAATTGGCTTCCATCTTTTTCTCTCCTTCATTCACCCTTATTCAACATCGCCTAGAATATTTGAAATAATTATTTTAATCTTGCATTCCAGCCTACGAAAAAATAATTAAATTTATCCCCGCAACTAATACAACACACATCGCAAACTTTTTAATCGTCTCACGAGGTAGCTTATCAAACATTTTCATTCCAATACTTGATCCAACAACTACAGTCACCACTCCAACTAAAAAGTAAAGAAGAAACTCAGAGTTAAAATCGCCATTAAATCCATGCAACATTAATGAAAAAGAATTATTGACCAAAAATACCGCCTGTAAATTGGCACTATATTGATATTTATCTTTAAAAACTAATAAAAAATAAAACACAAAAAACGGTCCACCAACCGCAAAAATCCCTCCAATAAAACCCCCGAAAAACCCGAAAATAAGTGGTATGATCGGCCTTTTCATCATCGCTTCTGATGGCTCCTTTTTATTAAAGAAAAGGTAAATCACCATCGCAATTAAAAACATACCTAATACCTTTTTCATAACATCCATTTCACCAAAGGCATTTAAAATAAAAAACGGAATAATTCTTCCGACAAGTGACGCCCCTAAAAGTATAAGTACCGCCTTCAACACGATATGCTTATAGTCTCTTGCAATTATACAGGCTGACACAACAACCATTAACGACATTACGAATAAAGCACTTTCTTTTACCGTAAAAAAAAGCGGCAAAAACCCCATCGCAAAAAGACCAAAGCCAAAGCCACTAACCCCTTGAATAAAACTACCGATCAAAATAATAATCACAATTAACAACAATTCATATGGCATAAAAATTAATCCTCTTTCTCGAGTGAATTTCATAATTACCAAAAACGAGCCACATCACAAAATATATAGTTTGAGAACGGTTTTAACGAAACTATATATTGATCTCCGTGGCGAAAATAATGAATTATGAAATTCATTACTCAAATAAACATTTGTAACAGTCTATTAGATTATAAATCTAACGCTCCAGCAACACCACCATTTTTAATAACGAAAAGATAAAAAGGGCGTGCGAATATATACAAAATCGCTCACCCAATAAACTCTTTCCGAAAACTTAACACGTTCTAATTTAATAATGTTCGTTCCGATAATCGTAATCTAGTTCTTTAGGAAGATTATACGTCACATATGTCCCAGCAATAAAATCATGAATAGACCGTCCATCTTCTCGCAATCCAACCATAAAGGCACTAACAATGACAGCAATTCCAAAGGTAAAAGCATAAACGAGACCTGCCACAACATTTCTCATCAACATCGTTCCTAAACCTACCTTTTCACCGTCCAGCCTTGCAATGCGAACACCGAGCACTTTTTTACCTAGCGTATAACCGTACCAAAATACTGGCAATAACAAATGATATAAAAAATCGAAAGTATCGAGAACGGTAAACCTTTCAATGTAAAACTGTCCATAAACAATCGTAGCAATAATCCCTATCACTATAAACATAAAAATTCCATCCAAAATAAGAGCAAAAAATCGAATCCAAAATCCAGCGGGATTGCTTGTTAACATCAAATGCCCCCTCATATTGAAATCATGATGTACATTTAATGATAACACATTTTTCCAATTCGGTGTTTACTAAACGGTAACTTAAATAAAAAAGGGGCTACTCCTTCTTGAGGTAATGCCGTAGTAAAAAGACTTTTATGTTTCTAAGGTATGGTTATCTCTATATCCTTTGAATCTGGATTTATTATTCTTATACCATCTTTTTCTTTTGAACCAACCCCAACACCCATTCTGAATACATCCGATACATCCATCGTCTCTTTATTAATCTCCAACTCAATCATAACAGTTCCTTTGCCGCCTCCTGTGGTGGTAGAGCGACTACGATCTCTTCCGATTTCTATAAACTTATTCCATCCATGCTCAGTTTCTGCACCAGTGGTCCATACCGCTGGAAGGTACTCAGGTATCTTTTCTTTTCTATCTTCGGGATAACTACTTATTATGCTGGAAATATTCCACTGGTCAGAGAGATAGATACTGATTCCTCCCCAGTCATCTGGATCTATCTCAACGAATGCAACTATTTTTGCAAGTTCAGGAACTCCTTCTTCTCCGCTAAGAAATACTGTCCCTTTTGCCGATGTTTCCAATTCTGTGGAATCCGATTTTACATGGAATTCTTTTATTCCTATTATATTATTGTTTGGTGGTACTTTAACATCCTGTTTACAACCACTAATTACTGTCGTTATTAGGATGAGGATGTTTGTAACTAAAAAATAATGCTTCACAACTTCATCACCAACTTTGTTTTATTTGATAAATCGTAGTTACAGCAACCATCATGCGTTTCATTTTCCAGCTTTTCGATCGAAAACTAAGATACTAAACAATTTTCCCCCCTCCATTTTTAATTAACAAAACAACAACAAAAAACCGCACGTGATTTTCTTTGGAAAACTCATGCGATTTTTTTATCTATTTATTAAATTCCTTCATAAGTTCCGCGACTCCTATAATCATTAATGCTTCTATTTCCTCTTCCGTTAAACGCTCCGTAAATTGATCGGCAATTTCCATTTGTTGCTCTACAGTTAAACCACTTTGAGCTTGACTAGCAATCGCTGTAATTTCTCCAATCGAAAATTTACTCATCACTACTTTTACACCTTCTTCTTTCGTTGTAAAAGGTAGTTCCTCTAACTTTTCTGAACTCGTTTTTTTACTTTCTTGAGACACCAATTCTTGAACAAGTTCCTCAATTTTCGGATCACTTAAAAGTTGTTCTACGATTTGTTCATCTAACAAATCATTCACAACATGTTCAATCATTTGATCGGATGTATAGCTAATAGCATAATTGTAGCCGTAATACCCGGCTGCACTAATAAAACCAAGTATGATTAAACTCAATATGATTTTTTTCATGAAAGTCCCTCACTCTACTAAGCTTTTCATCTATCATCATACAATGTACTGTTAAAATAGAAAAGTACCATTTTTTCACTTATAGGTGAACATCATAAACTCCTTACTTGAGCATATCAAACAACTACCTATAGATACTTCTTGACGAAAATATTGAATGATGAAATTTATAATGGGAATGATGTTTTTCGGGGATTTATAAATTAAAATCACAAATAATCTTTTGTAAAAAAGTGCGATAAATCGAGAAACATATCGTCTAATTATATAGAACGACAAAAAACGGAGGCAAATTATATGTCCAACCAACAAATCATCTCTGATTGGTTTCACGACTATAGTGATGATGTTTATCAATTTTTAATTTATAGAATGGGTTCTACCGACGTGGAAGATTTGGTACAAGAGGTTTTCATTCGAGCAATCAAAGGCCTAGATTCCTTTAAAGGAAATGCTCAACCTAAAACTTGGCTTTTTTCAATTGCTCGCAATGTCGCATTGGACGAATTAAGAAAAAGAAGCCGTAACAAATGGAAAAGCTACTTAACCTTTGACGCAAACCAGGAACCAGTTACCGAAGAAACACCAGATACACTCTTTCAAGAAATTGAAGAAAATCAGAAGCTATATGAAGCGATCCAATCGTTAAAATCAAATTATCGTGACGTAATAATTTTAAGAGGAATCAAAGACCTCACAGTAACCGAAACCTCGTCAATTTTAAACTGGAGTGAAAATAAAGTACGCTCTACTTATCATCGAGCAAAAAAAGCATTACAAAAACAGTTAGAACACGAGCTAGGAGGCGTTTTTAGTGAAAAATAATCATGATGATTTTGATAAAAAACTGGAGCAAATGCCAAAACCTAGTTTAAATGACGAGAAAAAACGGGAAATGCACGAAGCAATTACGGAATTTAGTCAGCAATATGAAGAAAAACAAAGGAGAGGATTTTTCATGAAACGATTTGCCGCAAGTATTGGAGGAGTTGCAATTGCAGCTGTCGCAGCGTTCTTTATTATTACTTCGCTTAACGAAGAGACATTAGATATCGTTGGTGACGAGCCCCAACCAGATTATGACCAAACTGAAATTACTGGAGACGAACCTAACGAGAGAGAAGAAGATGCTACTGATCAAAAAAGAGATGAAACTGGCGATGAAAGTTCAGACGATCAAAAACAAGATCCAGATGAATACGCCGTTGACCCACTTCAAAAATACGATGTTTTTTCAGATTACAACCTCTATCATCCGAGCTATTTAAGTGAAGCAAGGGAGTTTTATCAAAGTGAAAACACCGATTATGTGTTAGCTTACGGTCATCAAGCACACGCCGTTCTTAGATACGAACTCTTTGCTGTAAAAGAAGACGAGGTCACAATCATCCGCAGTGTCGTTGATGAGACCGACTACGAAAGAATTGAATCAATCCTTCATTTAGATAACTGGGAAGAAGCGATGATCGAATATTTACTCGACGAAGCCGAACCTATCGAAGAAACCTTCTTCACTTACGATGAGCAACAATCTAAAGAAGAAGTAACTGTCGAAGGACAAACGTATATGTTATACCCTGTCGTTATTGATGATGAAAAAACTTTCTACTTTAAAGAAGGTGAAGGTTTATGGGTAAAATTTTATAGTGATCAAGCAACCATTGACATGTACGGTGAGGAACAAAAAGTGTTCCGAATCGTTAAAAATCAATAAGGTAGTAGTTGAAAAATATAATTAAAAAGCCGGTTCGGCATGGGCGACGTTACGTTTGCCCGTGTTGAACCGGTTTGGTTTATTTAAAATGAGCGGATCGGACTACAAATTAATTGGACCACTAATTCGAGCCTCTGATCTGACGTAGCAAAGTTAGTGAGTAAAATTCATCATGATTTACTACTTTGAAACCTCTCCGTGCAGGTTATCCTCGAAGAAGCATACTTCGAAACAAACCTAGTAGAGGCAGTGCCAACACCAAATCACTTGTATTAAACATTTTTATAGACAAAAAAAGTACATCCCTATTGGAATGTACTTTTTCCTTTGTCTAGCAACGAAGCTGCTGACCTCATTCTCAACATGATATGCAACTTTGAATTAACTTCATGCAGCTTTGCAACGAGGAAGCCTACCCCGAAGCATAACTAGGAGACGCAGGAGCATCATTGACTAATTTAGATGTTATATTTCTCAATAAAATAAAAAACACCCCTATTGGAGTGTTTTTCTATCTAGCAACGTCCTACTCTCACAAGGGGAAACCCCTAACTACCATCGGCGCAAAAGAGCTTAACGATCGTGTTCGGCATGGGAACGAGTGTGACCTCTTCGCTATCGCCACTAGATTTCAAT
>SKOL01000594.1 GCA_007120055.1 Anaerobacillus sp. | reverse complement strand
TTGGACGTTCATTAAATTCGATTGTTAGAGAAGGAATACAAGCGAAGTTATCATTAATGCCTGAAAATGCTCGCTATAAGTTAAAAGAAACGTTAGAAAGAATTATTAACGAAGGTTCAGGTGGGCTCATCGCAATTATTTTATAAGGTAAATCTATAAAAATTATGCTATAGTGTCTGTTGACCTTATAGACTATAGATAGTATCGTGTTTATACACCATCTATTTATAGCCTATAAGGCGACAGACATTTTTTGTTTGTAATGGTTAGTTGGCTAATTGGTTTGTAGAAAGTTGGAAAGCGCGGACCTGATTTTCACTTACTAGTGACGGAATGCCGTCATGCAGGTTTTGTATGAAAGTTGCTAAACCGGTAAACATATGATAAAATTTCCATCAATTACTTAAACTTCTTTAACAAAAGTTAACAATATCGGTAAAAAAGTCTTAAAAATCCAATGAATTCGCTAAAATATATTGAAATATTGTCGATGATCGTTTAATATAAGGCTTGTTATTCAGTATTTATTAAAATAACAAGTATAAAACTTGCTAAAATGTGCAAGTAATTGAATAACACTGAATTTTTGGGAGGAGGTGAATTTCATGAATAAAACAGAACTAATTAATGCAGTAGCTGAGAAGTCAAGTCTTTCTAAGAAAGATGCTACTAGTGCGGTTGATGCTGTATTTGAAGCTATTACTGACTCTCTTCAAAGTGGGGATAAAGTACAATTAATCGGATTCGGAAACTTCGAGGTGCGTGAGCGTGCTGCTCGTAAAGGTCGTAACCCTCAAACAGGTGATGAAATCGAAATCGCTGCTAGTAAAGTTCCAGCGTTTAAACCAGGTAAAGCCCTTAAGGATGCTGTAAAGTAATTTTATACATATGAGGGCAAGAAGAGTCGTTTTTAAACGCCTCTTCTTTTTTTTGTATAAAAAAAGTCGAATGTTTTCGTGAACGATACTCCTGCGTCTGCTAGTAACGCTTCGTAGCGGGCTTCCTCGTCGCAAAGCTGATTGAAGCAAATTCTAAGGTGTACCTCATGGTGTGATTGAGGTCAGTTGCTTCACAGCGAAGAGAAGGAAATCATCCGCCTTTTCCATATTAGATGGTGACGAAATGCCGTCATTAAGGTTTTGTATGAAAAAAGACATGGTCGTCGAATTACTTGCAGGTTTAAGATTTGCTTTGGTAATGTTTGCTATGCTATGATTTTTAACAAGTAAAGCTACAAGCTTTTACAAAAGCGCTAACGCTTTCATTTACATAATAATGCCATTGACTGGAGGAAAGTAGTTTTGAGTAATTTTGACCATAAAAAAATTGAACAAGCAGTAACAATGATATTAGAAGCGATCGGGGAAGACCCAAATAGAGAAGGTTTGTTAGATACTCCGAAACGAGTTGCTAAAATGTATGAAGAAGTATTTCAAGGTTTGAACCAAGATCCAAAAGAACATTTTGCTACGGTGTTTAGTGAAGAACATGAGGAATTAGTTCTTGTGAAAGATATTCCTTTTTATTCGATGTGCGAACACCATTTAGTTCCTTTTTTCGGAAAAGCTCATGTAGGTTATATTCCAAAAGGGGGAAAAGTGACAGGTTTAAGTAAATTAGCTAGAGCTGTTGAAGCTGTTGCTAAACGCCCACAACTACAGGAAAGAATAACATCGACAATCGCTGATTCAATGGTAGAGACGCTACAACCTTTAGGGGTGATTGTTGTTGTTGAAGCTGAACATATGTGTATGACGATGAGAGGCGTGAAAAAGCCTGGTTCATCGACAGTGACGTCTGCTGTAAGAGGAGCTTTTGAAAATAATAGTACAGCAAGAGCAGAAGTATTATCACTTATAAACTGCAAGTAGTATGAATGCTAGAAATTTCGTCGAAATGTTATATGAAAATTATTCAAAATATAACATTTTATACTGAAAAATGGTTACTTTAAGTATGAGGTGATTTTATGAGAAATAATAGTCGAACACAACTGTTGAGTTGGATCATTCCGATCGTATTAATCCTTATCGGTGTTTACATGATTTATATGTACATCATGTAAAGTTTTGTTTGACAATTACCATATACTAAAGTAATAGTTAAGATATAAAATAAACTCGTTTTGGGGAGGATCATAAATGGCTGGAAGCGATAATTTCATTGTTATAAAAGCAAAAGAAAATGGCGTCAATGTGATCGGTTTAACTAGAGGCTCGGATACACGTTTTCATCACTCAGAGAAATTGGACAAAGGTGAAGTAATGATTGCTCAATTTACTGAACATACTTCTGCAATAAAAATACGCGGTAAAGCAATGATTCAGACAAGTCATGGCGAGGTCGAGACCGATGAATAAAAGCAGGATTGCCCCTGCTTTTATTTTTTTGACATGGTAAGAAAGGATAATATAAGGATAATATCGTACTTATGCTTCTTTTAAAGTTATGTTATACTGTTATTGTCTTTTTTTACACAATTAAATTTTGGGGAAAATTGTTTTTTTTCTGGGGGACTTAAGATGATTTTAATTAACTATTTAAATGATGAGATAAAGCAGATTAAAGAACGATTTTATCAAAGGATCCACCATCCTTATATTACTAAGTTTTTAGAAGACCCCGTATTAGATGATGATCGTTTATATATTCTTTATACAATGCTTCAAGAAATGAAGCTAAGTAAGGACAGTGTGAATGACTATGTGATTACTACTTTATTAGTACAGGCTGCACTAGATACTCATGAAGGAGTTTCTACCTCTCATCTAGATTCGGACAAAGGTAAAAAACAGAGGCAATTAACGGTTTTAGCTGGTGATTATTATAGTAGTCTTTATTACTTTTTACTTGCAAAAATTAGTGATATTACGATGATCCGCATACTTGCTGATTCGATTCAAGAAGTCAATGAATCGAAGATGAGTTTTTACAAAAAAAATCATCAAGATATTTCACGATCTATTGAAGACGTTAAGAGGATTGAATCTTCTCTTATACAAAAAATTGCAGAGCACTTTAAATTACAAAATTGGAAAACAGCAGTAAGTGAGTTTTTCTTTTTCAAACGTCTAATCGCAGAAAGAAGCATGCTTTTAAAAGGCTACCAAGTTCCATTGATCGATGCGATTGTTAATGAAGATGATACAAGCTATATTAGTTATAAAAATGATGATCGTCTCAAACATAGCTTAGAACTTTGTGATAAATATATTGATCAATCGAAAAGAAAGTTGATATCACTGTGTGAACAACCGTCCACAATCAACTCTTTTATTATTTCAAGAGTTGATCAACTATTACTTGAGATCGGTTTTTTAAAAGAAAAAGTCGCGGAAGAAGGTTAAAAAAATGGCGCAATCAAAGGAAGAACGAGTACATCAAGTATTTGAAACTATTTATAAAAAATATGATAAAATGAATTCGATCATTAGTTTTCAACGCCATATTGCATGGCGTAAAGATACTATGAAACGAATGAACGTCCAAAAAGGTGATCAAGCTCTTGACGTTTGTTGTGGGACAGCCGATTGGACGATTGCTTTAGGTGAAGCAGTAGGACAAGAAGGAAAAGTTTATGGTTTAGATTTTAGTAAAAATATGCTATCAATCGGGAAGGAAAAAGTTCGTTCGTTACCACAAATTGAATTAATACACGGGAACGCGATGGAACTTCCTTTTGATGATAATCAATTTGACTTTGTCACAATTGGTTTTGGTTTAAGAAATGTTCCTGATTATATGCAAGTGTTAAAAGAAATGAATAGGGTGTTAAAACCTGGTGGGAAAGTGGTTTGTTTAGAGACGTCACAACCAACAGCAGTAGGGTTCAAGCAATTATATAATTTTTACTTTAAACATGTTATGCCACTGTTTGGAAAAATGTTTGCTAAAAGCTATAATGAATATTCGTGGTTGCAAGAATCGACAATGTCATTCCCGGATAAAGAAAAGCTAGCAGAAATGTTTCAGAGTGCAGGGTTTAAAAATGTTGAGGTGAAATCGTATTCAGGCGGAGTTGCTGCGATGCATCTTGGAGTGAAATAACGAGAGAGAAAGACTGGAGAAATTGTAATGAAAAAGATAAAGATAATATTAGAGATGATAAAGTTTGAACATACTGTATTCGCATTACCATTTGCATTTTTAGGTGCAGTCTTAGGAAGTTTATTAATCAATGGTAGTTGGCCAACGGCATCACAATGGTTATGGATCACTTTGGCTATGGTAGGAGCAAGGAGCGCTGCCATGGCCTTAAATCGTGTTATTGATGCCAAAATTGATAAGGCCAATCCGAGAACGAAAGACCGTGCAATACCAGCAGGTTTAATTTCTACGTTTGAAACAACCGCTTTTATTATTGTCTCATTTGCGTTACTATTTTATTCAGCATATCAGCTTAATATGTTAGCTGTTTATTTATTACCGATTGCTGTATTTTTCTTAGTTATCTATTCCTATACGAAGCGATTTACTTGGGCTTGTCATTTAGTATTAGGGATAACGATTGGTATTGCTCCATTAGGGGGCTGGGTAGGTGCTACTGGTACGTTAACTTTTGATGCTATACTTCTTTTTATAGGAGTGGCATTATGGACGGCGGGCTTTGATGTGATTTACGCTACTCAAGA
Organism: Anaerobacillus sp.; assembly: GCA_007120055.1. The sequence goes on along the minus strand of SKOL01000594.1, from coordinate 1,730 downwards.
CGCTGACTATGATAAAAATGTACGGCTATATTCGATCCCTAGTTATTTTGGGATTACAAAAGCACTTAAGATTGCAAAAGCTATTCATATTGTAAGTTTTATAGCTTTTGTTAGTTTATTCTTTGTTACACCTCTTGGATGGATTTACTTAATAGGTGTCCTCATTTCCGGTGGTATAATGGTTTATGAACACTCGTTAGTAAAACCGAATGACCTTTCAAAAGTAAATGTGGCATTTTTTACGATGAATGGTATTTTAAGTATCGTTATGCTTGTATTTACGATTGGAGATTTAATGTTATGATAAAAGAGAGAATTTTTACCGTAGGGATTACCGGGGCGAGTGGTGCGATTTACGGAATTCGCCTCGTACAAGAACTATTAAAAGCAGATTATAAAGTTCATTTAATTATTACCGAAGCTGGCTGGCAAGTGTTTAAAGAAGAGCACGGCTATGACACGAGTGATCGTGATCGACTTTTAAACGAACTTTTTGATCGGGATAATAGCAATCTTTATTACCATACGTTAAGAGAATTCACTGCTCCAATTGCAAGTGGCTCATATCGAAACGAAGGAATGGTCATTATTCCATGTTCGATGGGGACGTTATCTAGTGTAGCAAGTGGTGCGTCTTCGAACTTATTAGAAAGAACAGCAGATGTAATGTTGAAGGAAGGTAGGAAACTTTTATTAGTTCCGAGAGAAACGCCTTTAAATCAAATTCATCTTGAAAATATGTTAAAAGTATCAAGAATTGGTGGCAAGATTATCCCAGCAATGCCAGGCTTCTATCAACTTCCTCGTACGATGGATGATTTAATTAATTTTGTAGTTGGAAAAGTACTAGATAATATAGGTGTAGAACATCAACTCTTTACCCGATGGGGGGATTTAAAATGAGTTTAGTTGTTGGAGAAATTTCATACACGAATATGCTACCGCTTTATTATTATTTAGATCGTGATCACTTAAATAAATTAGGTTGTATGTTTATTCCTCAAGTTCCCTCTCAGTTAAATGCAGGGATGTCAAAAGGAATAATCGATGTAGGGGGTATATCTTCGTTTTCATACGGCGAACATGTTGACAAGTATACAATTTTACCCGATTTATCAGTTTCATCACCGCAAAGTGTGGGCTCTATTTTTCTTTTCTCTAAAGTGCCATTAACACAACTAGATGGGAAAAAAGTTGCTTTAACATCGAGCTCAGCTACATCTGTTAATCTTTTAAAAATTATATTACAAACTTTCTATGGTTTAAATGTAGAATATGAAGTGATGAAACCAGATTTCGATGAGATGTTAAAAGATCATGATGCCTGCCTTTTAATTGGGGACGATGCGATCTTGACGTTTTGGAATTTAAAAGAGGAAATTCATCGTTATGATTTAGGTCAAATGTGGTATGAGCATACGAAGTTACCAATGACTTTTGCAGTTTTAGCTGTTCGTAACGATATTTTAGAAAAAGAAAATCACCGAATTGCCACTTTATTTGATAATTTTATGACAAGTAAGAAAAAATGTATTGAAAATAATTACTCAGAAATGATATCCTCTATCAGACAAGACTTTGGGGGGGCAAAATCATTTTGGGAAAATTATTTTCATGGATTAAATTATGATTTAAGTGAAAGGCATATTGAAGGCTTGTATCATTATTATGATCTTGCTACTGATTTAAGCTTATTAAAAAAAGTTAACACAATATCATTATGGAGTGCA
>SKOL01000700.1 GCA_007120055.1 Anaerobacillus sp. | reverse complement strand
GGAGGCCTTTACTTTGGAGAGCCTAGCGAGCGTCGAACTGAAGCCGACGGAGAGGCCGTAGTTGACACTCTATATTATAAAAAATCTGAAATTGAAAGAATCGTAAGACAAGCTTTTGAATTAGCTCGGTTACGTCGTAAAAAAGTTACTTCTGTAGACAAAGCGAACGTTCTTGAATCTAGTAGACTATGGCGTGAAGTCGCTGAAGCGATTGGAAAAGAGTATCCTGATATTGAACTAGAACATATGCTTGTTGATAATGCAGCTATGCAGTTGATTCGAAACCCTAAGCAGTTTGATGTTGTGGTCACAGAAAATATGTTTGGCGATATTTTAAGTGATGAAGCTTCAATGCTTACAGGTTCATTAGGGATGTTACCTTCTGCAAGTGTTAGTGGAGATGGCCCAGGTCTTTACGAACCAATTCACGGTTCTGCCCCTGATATTGCCGGACAAAATAAAGCCAATCCATTAGCCACAATTTCGTCAGTAGCTATGCTACTTCGCTATTCTTTCGAAATGATTGAAGAGGCAGATGCAGTGGATCAAGCGGTGACAGAAGTGTTAGAAGCGGGCTACCGCACAGGGGACATTGCCCAACAAGGAGAGCAAGTCCTTACAACAGAAGAAATGACTGAAAAAGTGATCGAACGAATTCAGTTAGTAGTAACGAATTAAAAGTTAAAAATTAAAAATTAAAAATTAAAAATTATTTTTAGGGAGTGGCTTCGAAGCGTATGCTTTCAATAAATTTTAAATTTTTAATTGTAAATTGTAAATTGAAAATTGGGAGAGGATTAGATGACAAAGAAAACAATCATCGAAAAGATTTGGGAAAAACATACCGTTGCAAGTGAACCTGGTAAGCCTTCCCTTTTATATATTGATCTTCATATGGTGCATGAAGTTACTTCCCCTCAAGCTTTTGAGGGGCTACGCTTAAAAGGAAGAAAGGTTCGCCGGCCTGAATTAACGTTTGCAACAATGGATCACAATGTTCCAACGGTAGATCGCTATGTGATCAAAGACGAAATTGCTAAAAAGCAGATGGATACATTGTCTGATAACTGTCGTCAATTTGGGGTGAAGGTTGCCGATTTAAATAGCCCTGATAGCGGTATCGTTCATGTCATTGGACCAGAATTAGGGCTAACGCAACCGGGAAAAACGATCGTCTGTGGTGATAGCCATACATCAACTCACGGAGCTTTTGGAGCTTTAGCATTTGGAATTGGCACAAGTGAAGTTGAACATGTTCTAAGCACACAAACATTATGGCAATCAAAGCCAAAAACGCTCAAAGTTCATGTGAAGGGTGACCTCCCTTTAGGAGTTACTGCAAAGGACGTAATTTTAGCCATCATTGCTAAGTTTGGTGTTAATTTTGGAACAGGCTCTATTATCGAATTTACAGGTGAAGCAATTCGTAATATGACAATGGAAGAACGAATGACCGTATGTAATATGAGCATTGAAGCAGGGGCCAAAGCAGGTTTAATTAGCCCAGATGAAACTACTTTTGAATACTTAAGAGGAAGACAATATGCTCCAGAAGGAGAAGAATTTGAAAAAGCAGTTGAACAATGGAGCGCTTTAGCTACAGATGAAGGTGCTACGTATGACCGTACAGTTGAAATTGAAGCGAGTGAAATCGAACCTCAAGTAACGTGGGGGACGAATCCTTCACAAGGTATTGGCATTAACGGGGTTGTCCCAAATCCGAATGATTGTGAAAATGCAGCTGATAAAATAGCTATTGAGCAAGCACTAGACTATATGGGACTCACTCCTGGTACTCCTATTTCTGATGTTGAGGTTCAACACGTTTTTATCGGTTCGTGTACAAACTCTCGAATGAGTGATTTAAGAGCTGCCGCCCAAGTAGCCAAAGGAAGAAAAGTTGCCCCTGGTGTTAGAGCAATGGTTGTTCCTGGTTCGCAAAAAATAAAATTACAAGCTGAAGCAGAAGGATTAGATCAAGTGTTTTTAGAGGCGGGCTTTGAATGGCGTGAGTCTGGATGTAGTATGTGCTTAAGTATGAATCCTGATTTTGTTCCAGAAGGTGAGCGTTGTGCTTCTACATCTAACCGGAATTTTGAGGGACGTCAAGGAAAAGGAGCACGTACTCACTTAGTTAGCCCGGCGATGGCAGCAGCAGCGGCAGTGAAAGGTAAATTTACGGACGTACGCGTATTTAATGAAGCAACTGTAAAATAGAAACTTTATGATTGAAGGGAGTTACTAATATGGCTGGGATGGTAGTTCATAAAGGAAATGTAGCCGCTATGAACCGTGTAAATGTAGATACGGACCAAATTATACCAAAGCAATTTTTAAAACGGATTGAGCGCACAGGGTTTGGACAATTTTTATTTTTTGACTGGCGTTTTAATGCAGATGGAACAGACAATGAAAAATTCGAACTTAATCAACCACATAATAACAATGCTTCTATTTTAGTAGCAAATCAAAACTTCGGATGTGGCTCATCTAGGGAACATGCTCCGTGGGCTTTGCAAGATTATGGATTTCAAGTCATTATTGCTCCGAACTTTGCTGATATCTTTTATAACAATTGTGTTAAAAATGGTATTTTAGCAATTCAGTTACCCGAGGAAAAAGTTAACGAACTCCTTGAAAAAGCTGACGAAGGAGTGTATGAATTAACAGTTGATCTTAAGCAACAAAATATATCCGATGATCAAGGGTTCACAGCCGAGTTTACGATAGATCCGTATTGGAAAGAAATGCTCTTAAACGGCTGGGATGAAGTTTCAGTCACATTAAAGTATGAAGAAGCTATTTCTAATTTCGAAAAACAGAGAGCACTTTAATATTAAGAAGGAGGCAGACGTTTTCGTTTGCCTCTTTAGTTTTTAGTTTGTTTGTTGGTTTGTTGGATAGTTGGATAGTTAGTTGAAAAGGAAGAACTGACTTTTAACGATGTTTGTTTTTTTATTACAGCAAGGGGGTTTCGTTGTATTTCATTTTTGGGAATGGTAAACTTATATGAAAAAGTGAGTGATATATAGAGTGGAGCGTTAATTATGAATAAGGAACAAAAAAATAATAAGGAAAAAGTAGTTTTGTTTCCTGGAGTTGTGGAAAAGCTCGTAACTAAGGGAATGGATGCGTTAAAGCGAAAAAAATTTTCAGATGCGCATTCTTATTTTGACCAGTCGCTACAGATTGAACCAGATCACCCACAAGCAAGATTCGGATTAGCTCTAAGCCTTATTGAGCAAAGTAGGTTGGAAGAAGCCAAAGAAATTACTGAAAAAATGCTTAAGGAAGACATTGGAAACTACTTTGATATTTTACAAGTACATATTTCATTGTTAGTACAGCTTGGGCAATATAACGAAGTAGTTGTGATGCTTGAAGGGATCATGGAGGAAGAAAAACTTCCGGCAAATTTAGCAGAGTCACTTTACCACTTATTACATTTTAGTCGACAAATGGTCGATGGTGAAACGAAAATTGAAATGGACGATGAAGCAAAGAAACCACCAAATGAGCTTTTACATATGTTAAATTATGGTTCTCCTGATAAGCAATGGTTAGCCATTCAAATGTTAGGGAAAATGCCTACTCACGTTTTTGTTGACTCGATAAAAGAATTTTTACTTAATGATGAAAACGATCCAGTTTTAAAAAGTATTATTCTACAGTTACTGAAGGAAAAAAATGTAGAGGAACAAATCGAAGTACATAAGTTTGGTAAGAAATATAAGGTTAACATTTTAAATTTAGAAGATGTTTTTCATGAAAAGTTTGGTAAGAATACGTTGGAGCTAGTAGCAAATAAACTTGAAAGTCAAAATCCAAGTTTATATGAAGCGGCGAGTCAAGTTTGGTGGCATTATTTATTTGCCCTTTACCCTATTTCACCTGAACCATTAAATCCGTCTATATGGGCTGCAGCACTACATAAAACAGCAGTACAACTCTTCGGGCTTGAAGATGATGTTCTCGAGATAGCCAATGAATATAATGTAGATTTTGACGAAATGTTATCTTGCGCTGATACAATCATTAAAATAGAACAAGAAGCGTTTAAGAGTTAAAATCAATTCACAATTCAAAAATTACAATTTTAAATTGTACATTGTGAATTGTAAATTTGTACCTAATTTCTTACAGTTGAAATGCTATAGCTGTATGTTATAATGAAATGGTTGTAAAAGTTCGAATATCATATACTTATATTGGACATAACACAAAATACTTAATAATGAAATTGTTGGAGGGAAAGAATAAATGACTGCAAAATGGGAAAAGTTAGAAGGAAACCAAGGCGTACTTACAATTGAAGTAGACGCTGAAAAAGTAAACGAAGCTTTAGATCAAGCTTTCAAAAAAGTAGTAGGAAAAGTGAATGTACCTGGATTCCGTAAAGGGAAAATACCTCGTGCAATGTTTGAGCAACGTTTCGGTGTTGAATCGTTATACCAAGATGCATTAGATATTTTACTTCCAAATGCTTATGCGAGTGCAATCGAAGAAACAAACATTGATCCAGTTGATCGTCCAGAAATCGACGTAGAACAAATGGAAAAAGGACAAACTTTAATTGTTAAAGCTACTGTTACTGTAAAGCCAGAAGTACAACTTGGTGAATATAAAGGTTTAGAAATTGAAGAGATGGAAACAACTGTTACAGACGAAGATGTTGAATTAGAGTTAAAACAACTTCAAGAAAAGCATGCAGATTTAGTGGTTGTTGAAGATGGAGCTATTGAAAATGGTGACACTGCAGTAATCGACTTTGAAGGCTCTGTAGATGGAACACCATTTGAAGGTGGGAAAGCTGAAAACTACTCTTTAGAAATTGGCTCTGGTTCATTCATTCCTGGTTTCGAAGAGCAGTTAATTGGACTTAAGTCAGCAGATACTAAAGACGTTGAAGTAAGTTTCCCAGAAGAATACCATGCTCCTGAGCTAGCTGGAAAACCGGCTGTATTTAAAGTGACTGTTCACGACATTAAGCGTAAGCAACTTCCTGAGCTTGACGATGAGTTCGCTAAAGACGTAAATGAAGAAGTTGAAACGTTAGATGAGTTAAGAAAAGAACTTAAAGAAAAAATGATCCAAGACAAAGAAACTGAAGCAGATCATAATAAACGTGACACTTTAGTAGAGAAAGCTGCTGAAAATGCTACAATCGATATTCCAGATGCAATGATCACAACTGAAGTAGATCGCATGCTAGAAGAATTCGGTCAACGCCTTCAAGCGCAAGGAATGAGCCTAGATATGTATTACCAATTCTCTGGTTCAGACGAGAATGGAATGCGCGAACAATTTAAAGCTGATGCTGAAAAAAGAGTTCGAATTAACTTAACTCTTGAAGCGATCGCTCAAACAGAGGGACTTGAAGTAACAGAAGAAGAAGTAGACGCTGAACTAGAGAAAATGGCTGAACTTTATAAGCGTTCTGTAGATGAGCTTAAGCAAATCTTAGCGATGCAAGGTGGCACTGATGCAATGAAAGGCGACCTAAAAGTTCGGAAAGCTGTAGATTTTCTTGTAGATAATAGTAAAGTTGTAGCATAATAATTAATAATGACAAGGCGCGATGTATTCGTGCCTTGTTTTATACTAACTTGTACTAAAATCGGAATGAAAATCTTTGTTAGAAAAAAGGGAAAAGTGAGGTGGAAATTGAACTAAATACATATACTTATTTTATACTTGGAGATTTGATGCTTGGAGTTCATCAATGATTCGAGTGAAAAGGTTATTTTTACCTATATCAAAAGTGATAAGTGCTTCTATTAACGCTTATTACTCTAGATGTGTTAAAATGCAATACATAATAAAGAAAAGTTAAGCTTTTCTCAGGTAAGCACGATCTAAACATATAGAACAATCTTAGAGGGGTGAAAATTTTATGTTTAAATTTAATGACGAGAAAGGTCAGCTGAAATGCTCCTTTTGTGGTAAAACTCAAGATCAAGTAAGAAAGCTTGTGGCAGGCCCAGGCGTATATATATGTGATGAGTGTATCGAGTTATGCACGGAAATTGTTGAAGAAGAACTAGGAACAGAAGAGGAAGTAGATTTCCAAGATATTCCTAAACCGAAAGAGATCCGAGAAATATTAGATGATTATGTGATCGGTCAAGAACAAGCTAAAAAGACATTATCAGTAGCGGTATATAACCACTATAAACGAGTAAATTCTGCACAGAAAACTGATGAAGTTGAGCTTGCAAAAAGTAATATTTGTATGATTGGTCCTACAGGAAGTGGTAAAACACTTTTAGCACAAACGATGGCTCGTATTTTAAACGTACCATTTGCTATTGCTGATGCGACTAGTTTAACCGAAGCTGGTTACGTTGGTGAGGACGTCGAAAACATTCTTTTAAAATTAATTCAAGCAGCAGATTATGATGTTGAAAAAGCCGAAAAAGGTATTATATACATCGATGAAATTGATAAAGTAGCACGTAAATCTGAAAACCCATCAATCACTCGTGATGTATCAGGCGAAGGCGTTCAGCAAGCATTGTTAAAAATTCTTGAAGGAACGACTGCAAGTGTTCCGCCACAAGGTGGTAGAAAACATCCACATCAAGAATTTATCCAAATCGACACGACGAACATTTTATTTATTTGTGGTGGTGCCTTTGATGGTATCGAGCAAATCATTAAACGTCGATTAGGAAAAAAAGTAATTGGGTTCGGCTCAGAAGGAAAACAAGAAGATTTAAAACCAGGAGAATACTTAGCAAAAGTATTGCCTGAAGATTTACTTCGCTTCGGTTTAATTCCTGAGTTCATCGGCCGTTTACCGGTTATTTCGAGCTTGCAACCGCTTGATGAGGATGCGTTAATTGAAATTTTAACAAAACCTAAAAATGCATTAGTGAAGCAATATGTAAAGTTATTGGAGCTTGATGAAGTTGAATTAAACTTTACTGATGAATCGTTAGTAGAGATTGCTAAGCAAGCAATCGAACGTAAAACAGGAGCACGTGGCTTGCGTTCAATTATTGAAGGTATGATGCTCGATGTAATGTTTGAATTACCTTCACGTGAAGATATTGCTAAATGTACAATTACTCCTGAAGTGGTGACCGATAAAGCATCACCAGTTCTTGAAACAAAAGACGGTGAGGTTATAAAGCAACCAGTACCTAAGGAAAGTGCATAATATAATTTAATAGGCTGTCCGATGAGTGTAAGTAGTTCCGTTTTTGTAGAGGAACTTAGAAATAAGATACGAATTAGCATATCAAGTGAATTGGTATGCTTTTTTCGTTGCTTCCGCTTTTCTAATAACAATTATTCCCTTCTTATTTTTTGAAGATTACTCCATTCATTACCGGAGATACTAAAGCATACATCTTGAAAATAAGTAGGAGGGTACTTCATGAATTGGACAGGCATAGCATTGTTAATTCAATTATTTTTTGGGATAATTATTGGCCTTTACTTTTGGAATTTGTTAAAAGGACAAAGGTCTCAACGGGTTTCTGTAGATAAAGAATCAAGAAAAGAGTTAGAGCAGTTAAAAAGAATGAGGTCGATCAAACTTAGTGAACCCTTATCTGAAAAAGTAAGACCAGCAAGCTTCGATGAAATCGTCGGACAAGAAGATGGGATACGTTCATTGAGAGCTGCTTTATGTGGACCTAACCCGCAACATATTATCGTTTATGGTCCTCCTGGAGTAGGGAAGACTGCAGCAGCAAGGTTAGTTCTTGAAGAAGCTAAGAAAAATGCTTCATCACCTTTCAGGGTTTCCAGTGTTTTTGTAGAGCTAGATGCAACGACAGCTAGGTTCGATGAGCGAGGGATAGCTGACCCACTTATTGGCTCTGTTCATGATCCGATCTACCAAGGAGCTGGAGCTATGGGGCAAGCTGGAATTCCACAGCCGAAACATGGGGCAGTTACGAAGGCTCACGGTGGGGTATTATTTATCGATGAAATCGGTGAACTTCACCCTATTCAATTTAATAAGTTGTTAAAAGTGCTTGAAGATCGCAAAGTGTACTTAGAAAGCGCCTATTATAGTGAAGAAAATACACAAATACCATCACATATTCATGATATTTTTAAAAATGGTTTACCGGCCGATTTTCGATTGATCGGTGCAACAACAAGAAATCCACAAGAAATACCACCGGCCATCCGTTCGCGTTGTTTAGAAGTATATTTTCGCGCTCTAACACCTAAAGAAATCATTACAGTCGCGAAAAAGGCGGTTGCCAAAATTCAATTTGAATATGAAGATGGGGTACTTGATCTTATATCGAGGTACGCAACAAATGGTCGTGAAGCGGTAAATATCGTTCAAATCGCATCTGGAATTGCGACGGGAGAAAACAGAGAGTTGATAAAAGTTGCAGATGTAGAGTGGGTTATTCATTCTAGTCAAAGATCTCCAAGACCAGAAAAGAAAGTTCATGAAAAGCCACAAGTTGGCTTAGTTAATGGACTTGCAGTGTATGGTCCTAACTCAGGAGCAATTATTGAAATTGAAGTAACTGCTTATGAGAATAAAGGTCAAGGAAAAATTAATATTACCGGTATCGCAGAAGAAGAGAGCACTGGTGATAGAGTTCGTTCGATTCGAAGAAAAAGTATGGCAAAAGGTTCAATAGAAAATGTCGCCACGGTCTTAAAGCAGATGGGCGTTGCAACTGACGATTACGACATTCATGTTAACTTTCCAGGAGGAATACCGATCGATGGTCCGTCGGCAGGTATCTCGATGGCCACTGCAATTTACTCAGCCATTCACCAATTTAAAGTTGACAATACGTTAGCAATGACAGGTGAATTAAGTATTCACGGCACTGTAAAGCCAATTGGTGGCGTTGTGGCTAAAGTAGAAGCCGCAAAACAAGCTGGTGCTAAACGAGTGATTGTTCCGAAAGAGAATTACCAATTTATTTTTAAAGAACAAACAGAAATTGAAGTAATTGCAGTTGAAACACTTCAAGAAGTATTTGATCTATCGTTTGTATCAGAACAAAGTATTAGTGACGATGAGGTTATCCCTGCTAGTGCGATTAATCATTTTAGAAACGAACCAACTCCAGTATAATATCATCGGACTGTCTCACATTTATATCAACCCTTGCGTACTTGAATAAATGTAAAATAACATTATGAAACAAGGTGAAGTATAGCGGTTGCATTTTATGAGGCAGTCCTTTAATGTTTTGATTTAATCCAATTAATTTCGGTTATTCTAATAAATGTAGGTTATTTCGTTCTCTCCAATATTTAAGTAAATTACTAATAATTAGACAAAGCTTGTACGATAAGATAAAATTGTACAAGATTAACGTTTTTAAACGATGGTGTTGTACGGAGGTGTATACATATGACAGATAAAAATAAAATTGTGATTCCGCTTTTACCACTTAGAGGATTACTCGTTTATCCTACAATGGTGCTTCATTTAGATGTAGGTCGTAATAAATCGGTTCAAGCTTTAGAGAAAGTTATGGTGAATGATCATAAAATTTTTCTAGCTACGCAAAAGGAAATAGCGATTGATGAACCGACAGAAGAGGAAATTTATCCAATTGGAACATTGGCAAAAGTAAAACAAATGTTAAAACTTCCTAACGGAACGATTCGAGTTCTAGTTGAAGGCTTGCAACGTGCAAAAGTAGAAGACTTTTTGAGTAATGAAGAATATTTCGAAGTAGAAATGACGCTCATTGAAGATGAAGAAGCAAATGATGCAGAAGAACAAGCATTAATGCGTAACGTCCTTGTTCAATTTGATCAATATATTAAGCTTTCAAAAAAAATATCAGCAGAAACGTTAGCTTCAGTTGCTGATATTGTTGAACCTGGGCGCTTAGCAGATGTGGTAGCTTCTCATCTACCATTAAAAATTGTTCAAAAACAAGAAATTCTTGAAACGATTTCAGTAAAAGGCCGATTAAGTAAACTTATTGAAATTTTGAACAATGAAAAAGAAGTATTAGGATTAGAGAAAAAAATTGGTCAACGTGTGAAAAAGTCTATGGAACGCACACAAAAAGAATATTATTTACGTGAACAAATGAAAGCGATCCAGAAAGAACTAGGCGATAAAGAGGGAAAAGAAGGCGAGATTCAACAATTTAAGGAACGAATTGAAGAAGCTGAGATGCCCGAATCCATTGAAGAAAAAGCGTATAAAGAACTTGATCGCTATGAAAAAATGCCAGCAACTTCGGCGGAAAGCTCCGTCATTCGTAATTATTTAGAGTGGTTAATTAACCTTCCTTGGAACAAAGAAACAACCGATGTCTTAGATATTAAACGAACTGAAAATATTTTAAATGAAGACCACTACGGTTTAGAAAAAGTGAAAGAACGAGTATTAGAATATTTAGCGGTTCAGCAGTTAACGAATGAATTAAAAGGACCGATCCTTTGCTTAGCAGGACCTCCAGGTGTCGGGAAAACTTCACTAGCAAGGTCAATCGCAAGGTCACTAGAACGGAATTTCGTTCGGATTTCCTTAGGTGGTGTTCGTGATGAAGCAGAAATTCGCGGTCATCGCCGTACTTATGTTGGTGCTATGCCAGGGCGTATCATTCAAGGAATGAAAAAAGCAGGTTCAATTAACCCTGTATTTTTATTAGACGAAATTGATAAAATGGCTAATGATTTTCGTGGAGATCCATCATCGGCACTGTTAGAAGTACTAGACCCAGAACAAAATAATACGTTTAGTGATCATTTCATTGAAGAACCATACGATTTATCTAAAGTTATGTTTGTAACTACCGCTAATAATGTAGGCACAATCCCAGGCCCATTATTAGATCGAATGGAAATTATTCATATTCCTGGCTATACGGAGGTAGAAAAACTTCATATAGCGACAGATTATTTATTACCGAGGCAAATGAAGGACCACGGTCTAGATAAAGGGAAAATGCAAGTAAAAGAAGAAGCAATGATTAAAGTTATCCGCTACTATACACGTGAAGCAGGTGTCAGAAACTTAGAACGACAAATGGCAACTCTTTGCCGTAAAGCAGCGAAGATTATCGTTTCAGGTGAGAAAAAACGTGTTGTTGTAACGAATAATACGGTCGAACAAATGTTAGGAAAGCCGAAGTTCAGATATGGGATTGCAGAAGAAGTAGATCAAGTCGGAGCAGCAACTGGCTTAGCTTACACATCTGCTGGTGGGGATACGTTGGCGATAGAAGTGTCACTTTCTCCAGGAAAAGGAAAGTTAACGTTAACAGGTAAATTAGGCGATGTCATGAAAGAGTCTGCTCAAGCTGCTTTTAGTTATATCCGTTCGCGTTCAGAGGAACTTAATATTGATCCTACTTTCCATGAGACGAATGATATTCATATTCACGTTCCAGAAGGAGCAACTCCAAAAGACGGACCTTCTGCAGGGATTACAATGGCAACAGCGCTTATTTCTGCTTTAACAGGGCGCCCGGTTCGTAAAGAAGTAGGAATGACTGGTGAAATTACGTTAAGAGGTCGTGTCCTTCCAATAGGGGGACTCAAAGAAAAGTCGATGAGTGCTCACCGTGCCGGCTTAAAAATTATTATTTTACCGAAAGATAATGAAAAAGATATTGATGACATACCAGAAAGCGTTCGTCAAGATTTAACGTTTGTTCCGGTTTCACATTTAGATGAAGTATTAAAGCATGCATTAGTAGGAGAGAAGAAATGAAAGTAACACAAAGTGATATTGTAATTAGTGCTGTAAAACCTGAGCAGTATCCACAGACTGGCTTCCCAGAGGTTGCCTTAGCTGGACGCTCTAATGTAGGTAAATCATCTTTTATTAACAAGATGATTAATCGAAAGAATTTAGCAAGAACCTCATCAAAGCCCGGAAAGACACAAACGCTAAATTTTTATGTTATTAATGAAATGATGTATTTCGTCGATGTCCCAGGCTATGGCTTTGCGAAAGTTCCTAAGAGCGAACGAGACGCTTGGGGAAGAATGATTGAAACTTATATTACAACCCGTGATACATTAAAAGCGGTCATCTTGCTTATAGACATTCGTCATGACCCTACAAAAGATGATATTACAATGTATGAGTGGTTAAAACATATGGGTAAACCAGTAATTATTATTGCAACAAAAGCCGATAAAATTCCTAAAGGGAAATTACAAAAGCATGAGAAAGCAATCAAGGAAAAATTAAACAAAGACCCTAACGATCCTATTGTTACTTTTTCTTCTGAAACAGCTTTTGGTAAAGAAAAAGCGTGGAGTACAATTGAATCATATTTAAAAAGGACTGTCGAATAAAGCGACTATCTCATAAGTGTCTGACACCATGCAGAACTTAGCAAATATAGAAGTATAAATTTTTTATCCGTCTATATTTGCTGCCTAACGGTGTCTGACACTTTTTTGAATCCCTTTTCCCCTTTATTTTTTATTCAACCAAATGTTTACAACTTTATCGTTTTCACTAACGGCTTCAAAGGAAAGTGTATATTGTTCAAGTTCATATGAGTAAAAAACAGCATTGTATTTTTCAAAATGATCAACGGATGTCGGCGCACCTAGAATGATCGGAACTTCCTCTAATGTTGTTTTAATACGATTTCCAGGCATACTAATGGATACTACTTTTTTACTATCGTCTAAAATAAAGCTGATATCATTGTAAACATAATGAGTTCCGCCGTGATACCAATCCGAAATGGTTGGTGGACCTAGTATTGTTATTAAATCATCTTTAGTTGTACCAATTGAAATATTTGAATTGTACATATATCCATTCTCAGCCTTTTGTAAAAAGTCTTTTTCTAACAAAAGGTCATTGTAGCTTAAAAAAAAGCTATTTTTCTCCTTCCACAGTTCATAATAGTATTGACCGATCTTGTTACCGTGCGCCATCTTATCATCATTATAATGAGTAACATCGATAATGTTGACTCCACTTTTGTCATTGATCCACGTATAAAAATTAGTACTAATTAGTTCTCCATCTTCTGTTGTCTCCAAAACTATAGACTGAAAGATCCCGTCTTTAATTTCTTTGGCATTGTTTTTAAGTATTACTGATAAAGAAGTATTTTGATGAGGTTGTATTGCCTCCTGTGGTCTGTCGTCCTCGTTAATATTAGTAGTTAGACTTACATTCTTAACTTTATAATCTGCACTAGCTATAGCTTTAGATGCAACTGAAGTAACAACTAGTTGTTCTCCAGCGAGATCGTCTAATAAAAAGCCATCCATAGTTTCGGAATTACATGCAAAAATAAATAAACTTAAGATAATAGGTAATATCATTTGTTTCATAACAGGACTCCTTTTAATAAGATAAGAAATAAGACGTAATAGAGAAAAATTGATATTGGAACTATTTTGAGTACATACCAACGTGATTGTAGATCACCGAAGCGCGAACTTAGCCTCTCTATAAGTGTTAAATTCTCTAGTAAAAAAGAAAATCCCTATAAGGAATTGGAAAAACTTTCCGACTTTATCTATGAAAAACCTACATAATTTAAGTGAAGATAAGTGAATTTTAGAAGATTATATCTTTTTAATACGAATTAATGTGAAGGAAATGATGAACGATGTAGAAGGGGTGTGAATTTTGTTTTGAGTTTTGAGTCGCGCTTGTGATTTTTTCGCAATGTCCGATTTAATATATGTGTTGTAATTGGTATTACATCTCATTACAAAGAGTGTTAAAAAAATGGAGTAAGAACCTTTGCTTGATTCTTACCCCGATAAATTGATTGATTCGTGTTAACTAGTACAAAGTTGCTAAATTATTTTTTAAAAAATAGTAAATATACACCGGCAATGATGAGTGCGATCGGCCAAAAGCTATCAACGTACGAATAAAATGAGCCGAATAGGTCTATAAACCCATTGTAGAAAAAAGCGATTAAAGATATAAGCAATAATATGATTCCGGGAATAAGCCCATCTTTTTTCGTCTTACTGTAGCGAAAAAGAAATGCGAATCCAATAATCATAGTGAACATCGCCCAATGAGTTGGCCAAGAGGCGAAAAGTTGAAGACCGTGAAAATGAATGCCTAATCCTACTAATAATACTCCAGTGAAAATAGAATGATAATCTTTTCCTATGTAGGCTTGGAACAAAAATGCTAAACCGATAATTAGTAAAATAGAAGGCCAAGTAAATATATTATTTATATAAGGAATGTTATAGTTTTGCAAAAGAAAGATTAACCCGACACCTATTAATAAAACACCAGGAAAAATTCCTTGTCGTTTCATGCTCATCACCTCGAAATAAATGTTTTCTTTTCCTAAAATCAAACCATAATCAAAGTGATTTGACAACAGTTTTACTAAGTTTTTTTATTAATTGAGTGAATTTCATAATTACCAAACACGAGCCACATCACGCAATATATAGTTTGCGAATGTTTTAACGCAACTATATATTGATCTTAGTGGCGAAAATAGCGAATTATGAAATTCATTAAATTCATTGGACTGGAGAACAAATCTTTTATTATAAATTGTGTCGAATTCATGTTAAAATAGATGAATGAAAGTAACATTAGTACGAGATGCTACTATATAACTCTCTTCGCAATTTAAATGAAAATTAATTTATTTATATCGATTTTTCACAGTCTTTTCACTCTATGTTCACAATATTTTTTTGGGACAGGCTGTTGCCATGTTATAATAATTTTTAAGATAATGAATTTGCGCATGGGCGGATCTTCAAACCATTTTTGGGGGTGAATTAAAGCGTGCACATCCTAGTTACTAGTTTAAATTATAAATCAACGCCTGTTGAAATTCGTGAAAAGTTCACTTTCCAAGGGGAAGAACTAACTTGTGCGATACAGCAGCTCATAAATACGAAAAGCATCTTAGAAGGTGTAATTGTTTCTACTTGTAACCGTACAGAAATATATGCTGTCGTAGATCAGTTACACACTGGTAAATACTATATGAAAATGTTTTTGTCGGAATGGTTTGACCTTCCTATTGATGATTTTGCTGAGTGTTTAGATATATATGAAAATGATCGTGCGATTGAACACTTATTAAGAGTTACTTGTGGTTTAAATTCAATGGTCGTCGGTGAAACACAAATTTTAGGTCAAATTAAAGATAGTTTCTTATTTGCACAAGAACAAAAGACGACTGGGACGGTTTTTAATCAATTGTTTAAGCAAGCTGTTACACTTGCAAAACGCGCGCACTCTGAAACATCCATCGGGGAAAATGCGGTGTCTGTTAGTTATGCTGCCGTTGAACTTGGTAAGAAAATTTTTGGGGATTTCAGAAATAAGCACGTCCTTATTTTTGGTGCAGGTAAAATGAGTGAGCTTACCGGTAAACACCTTCATGCCAACGGTGTCGGAAAGGTAACAGTAATTAATCGAACGATGTCAAAAGCGATTGAGCTTGCAGATAAGTTTTTAGGAAATGCTAGACCGTTAAATGAATTGACAGAGGCTTTAGTTGATGCAGACATTTTAATAAGTTCTACTGGTGCCAAAGACTACGTTGTCACAAAAGATATGGTTGCTTCAATTATTAAAAAACGTAAAGGGCGTCCGCTATTTATGGTTGATATCGCCGTACCACGTGATATTGACCCGGCCTTAACTGATTTAGAAAGTGTATATTTATATGATATCGATGATTTAGAAGGAATTGTAGCTGCTAACCTTGATGAGCGTAAGCGTGAAGCAGAAAAAATTGAAATCATGATTGACCATGAAATGGCTGAATTCAAAAGTTGGTTAAATACGTTAGGAGTGGTTCCAATCATTTCTTCATTACGTTCAAAGGCACTTACTGTTCAGGAAGAAACAATGGCTAGTCTTGAACGAAAACTACCTAATCTTTCAGATCGTGAAAAGAAAGTTTTAAGTAAGCATATGAAAAGTATCGTAAATCAACTTTTACGTGATCCAATTATTGCTGCCAAAGAAATTGCAGCAGAGCCTAATTCTGAAGAAACACTAGAATTGTTTACAAGAATATTTGCCCTTGAAAATGAAGCTGTAGAGGAAAAAGAGGCCTGTAGCCAAATTAAAGGGAAAGAAAAGGTGAAAGAAAAAGCAAGTAAAGCAGTTACTTTAGCTAAAGATGCTGTAGTTCGCTCCTAAGAGAGGAGTTTTGACGATGTTAAATGTAGTATATATAACAACAATAATTTTTTATTGTTTAAGTGTGTTAGGTTATTTTATTGATTTCTTACACAACAACCAGAAGGTTAATCGTATTTCCTTCTGGTTGCTTTCTATTGTTTGGGTTCTTCAATCTGTTTTTTTTATACTTAGAATGTTCGAATTTAATCGTTTTCCTGTAGTGACTTCTTTTGAAGGGTTGTTCTTCTTCGCTTGGATTATTGTAAGTGTATCTTTAGTCATCAATTGGTTTTTTAAAGTAGATCTCTTTGTATTTTTTACGAATATTTTCGGCTTTGCAATTATGACTTTTAGTATCTTTACACCATCAGGAGACATTCCTCCAGCATTGCAAGAGTTACTAATTTTTGAACTTTTATTTATTCATGTGACTCTCATATTATTATCCTATGGAGCATTTACATTCGCGTTTATATTTTCGATTATGTATTATTACCAGCACCAAATGTTAAAGAAAAAGAAATTTGGGAAACGACTGTTTCGGTTTGGCGACTTATCGAAGTCTGAGCATCTAGCTTTTATGTTCACTATGCTTGGCTTTCCACTCTTGTTAATGGGGCTAATTCTAGGATTTATTTGGGCAGCGTTGTCATTAGGGTATGTACCTTGGTTTGATATTAAAATTGTTCTGTCCATAATCGTTTTAGTAGTATATGGGTTTTATTTATACAAAAGAGTTGTTAAAGAGATACGTGGTTATTCGTTAGTATTATTAAATATTGCCGGGTTTCTACTAATTCTAATTAATTATTTTTTACCAAATGCACTTTCAACATTTCATTTATGGAACTAGTTTAATTTAGAATGTAGAATTTATAATTTAGAATTATTGTTTGTAATGCTACGAAGCGTTACCCTCAATAATTTTAAATTTTACATTTTAAATTGTAAATTACAAAAAACACGGGGGTTTACAATGAGAAAAATTATCGTAGGTTCTAGAAAAAGTAATTTAGCACTAACTCAAACAAATTGGGTGATTGAACAATTAAAGAAATTTGGTGGCCCATTTGAATTTGAAGTGAAGAAAATTGTTACTAAAGGTGATCAGATTTTAAACGTAACGCTATCGAAAGTTGGCGGAAAAGGTTTATTCGTAAAAGAAATTGAGCAAGCAATGTTAAATAAAGAAATAGATATGGCGGTTCATAGTATGAAAGATATGCCTGCTGTACTTCAAGACGGATTAACGATTGGTTGTGTACCAAAACGTGTAGATCCTCGTGATGCCTTTATTTCTAATAACGGTAAAGGATTAATGGAATTAGAAGCAGGTTCGGTTATTGGTACGAGTAGTTTAAGACGTTCAGCTCAAGTTTTAGCCAAACGCCCAGATTTAGAAGTTAAATGGATCCGTGGGAATATCGATACGAGACTTCAAAAATGTAGAGATGGCGAATTTGATGCGATTATTCTTGCTGCAGCAGGACTAGAGCGTGTAGGCTGGAGTTCTGAAGTTGTTACTGAATATTTAGCATCAGATTTATGTGTTCCTGCAGTAGGGCAAGGGGCATTAGGGATTGAATGTCGTTCTGATGACGCTGAACTAAATGAGCTCCTTTCAAAACTTACGGACGAAGTTACAAAGCGTTGTGTAACAGCAGAGCGCGCCTTCTTACACAAAATTGAAGGTGGTTGTCAAGTGCCAATTGCAGGTTACGCTGAGTTAAAAGAAAATGGAGAAATCGTTTTAGTTGGTCTTGTTGGCTCACCAGATGGTAAAACGATTTTACATGAAACATTGGTAGGAGAAGATGCACAAAGCTTAGGTGAAGAGTTAGCTGTAAAGTTACTTGAAAAGGGTGCTAAGGAAATTTTAGATGCTGTGAAAGAAGACTTAGAAAAATAATGGATCTTCACGGAAAACGAATTTTAGTGACGAGGGCAAAGGCACAAGCCTCTGCTCTCTCATTAAAAATAAAGGAACTTGGTGGTATTCCTATAGAAATGCCGTTAATCACTTGTAAAGAAATATCCGATAAAACAGCGATTAACTACGTTCTTTCATCATTACATACATATGATTGGTTAGTCTTTACGAGTAAAAACGGTATAGACTTTTTTTTTCAAGAATTAAGTAACTTAAATGGTAGCATCGTATTACCTTCTTCATGTAAAATAGCAGTTGTTGGGAAAAAGACCGAAGAAGTATTAACTAGCTATGAAATAAAAGCTGATCTCATTCCAGAATACTATGTTGCCGAAAGCTTACTAGAAAGCTTACTTAAAGTTGTTAAAAAGGGTGAGAAAGTTTTAATTCCAAGAGGTAATTTAGCTAGAAATGTGATCCCGGAAGGATTGCGCAACCAAAATATTGATGTCACCGATCTAGATGTGTATGAAACAGTCGTAGAAAAAAACTCAAAAGAGCAGTTATATAATTTCATTAAATATGAAAAAATTGATATAGTTACTTTTACGAGTTCATCAACGGTTGATAATTTTGTTCAATTACTAGAAGGAACTAATTGGAGAAACTATATAGGAAAAATTATGTTTGCCTCAATTGGTCCAATTACTACAGAAACTATGTTAAAACACGAGTTACCCGTACATACCGAGCCGGAAAATTATACGATTGACGATATGCTTCGGAGTATCGCGGACAAGCTAAAGGAGGAATAAATGAATGTTGGAATTTAAAAGACACCGTCGTTTACGTAATACTGCTAAATTACGCTCAATGGTAAGAGAAACGGTATTACACAAAGAAGATCTTATTTATCCTATTTTCGTAAAAGAAGGCGAAAATATTAAAAGTGAAGTTCCTTCAATGCCAGGAGTTTTTCAAATCTCTTTAGACTTATTAGAAGAAGAAATTAAAACGGTTACAGATTTAGGAATTGTCTCTGTCATCGTTTTTGGTGTACCTAAGGATAAAGATGATGTTGGGACAAGTGCTTATTGTGAAAACGGAATTGTTCAACAAGCAATCAAAAAAATTAAAGCGGTCAATAATGAATTAGTAGTCATTGCCGATACGTGCTTGTGTCAATTTACTGACCATGGGCATTGTGGTGTGATCGAAGATGGAATCATTTTAAATGACCCTACTTTAGATTTATTAGCAAAAACTGCGGTATCGCAAGCAAAGGCGGGGGCAGATATTATTGCTCCTTCAAACATGATGGATGGATTTGTGGCGGCAATTCGTCAAGGACTAGATGAAGCTGGTTTTACAGATATTCCGATCATGTCTTATGCGGTTAAATATTCATCAGCATTTTACGGACCATTCCGTGATGCGGCACATAGTGCACCTTCATTTGGAGACCGTAAAACGTATCAAATGGATCCAGCTAATCGACTAGAATCACTTCGTGAAGCAGAGAGTGATGTGTTAGAAGGGGCTGACTTTTTAATTGTTAAGCCTGCATTATCGTATTTAGATATCATTCGTGAAGTAAAAGATAATTTCTCTTACCCAGTAGTTGCTTATAACGTAAGTGGTGAATATTCGATGATAAAAGGTGCAAGCTTAAATGGATGGATTGACGAGCGTGCCGTCGTCATGGAAAAACTAACAAGCATGAAACGCGCCGGCGCTGATTTAATAATCACATACTTTGCCAAAGACGTTGCGAAATGGTTAAGTGAATAATTTCAATTTCAATTAAAAATTTAAAATTAAGAACAATAAATTTGTTTTTAGTCGTTTTAAAGAATAGACGAGATTTGAAATTAAAATTAAGAATTTAGAAACATGCGTTGGAAATAATGCTTCGAAGCATTACTCTCAATAATTCTAAATTTTAAATTGTGAATTATGAATTATGAATT
>SKOL01000233.1 GCA_007120055.1 Anaerobacillus sp. | reverse complement strand
GTAGAGGATAATTCACGACGGACCTTTGTACTAACTCAATTGAGTGAACGTACGTAATAAGTTAGTGGAAGATCCTTGGACGTAAAGATAAATTGTGAAAACCCACGTATATCAGGATGCCGATCGGTGTTTAAAGGATTTTGCCTTCGTGCCGTGCGCTTAACCTTTCTTTTCTCCTGTGTTCAGCATCTCAACTTTCAAAAACAGCAACAACGACTGTTTTATTAGAGTTGCCCAAAAACCTAAAAATAGGGGTGTGACTTGACAGTTTTGTTCATATCAGGTCCCTCATGTCCGATAATTCATAGAATCACGTTTTTTTGGTGAAATAACGGCTTGATGTCCGCTTAGACCTGACCTATGAGCCCTGAGAGCTCTCTTGCCTATTATCGCTCCCATATTGCGTAGTACATCAATTTTCTTTTTTACTAAATCGAAGTGCCTGCTTTATTCCACCTTTAAATGAAAACTTGCCGTACATGAGCACACCACCTTTATAAATTCGTGCCGCTAAAACGTTAATAAGAATGACACTAATCACTAAAATGGCTAGAATCACAACGATTTCCCATGTTGCCACTGTCGTCATACCCATACGCAAAAATAACAACTGCGGTGTAAAGAAAGGTATATATGATAGTACTGTAATAAAGGTCGCGTCTGGTACGTTAAGACCGAACATCGAAATAAAGAATGCAATCATTGCTAGGAAAATTAATGGTTGAAGTGCTTGGTTTACTTCTTCAGCTCTACTAACTAACGCACCAAGCATCGCAGCTACACCACCATATAATAAATAACCTAAAACGACAAGTATCACTGCATAACCTATTAAGGATAAGTCAATCACATCACGTAACATCGTGTCTAAGTAAGTTGCACCACTAATGATATAACCAACATATGCTGCAACTAAAATAACCCCTATATTCACGATTCCCGAAAGGCCGATCCCAGTGATTTTTCCAAACATTTGTGTAACTGGATTTACACTTGAAACGATAAGTTCCATCACCCTCGAAGATTTCTCGGTTGCCACTTCAGTAGCAATCATCGAACCGAATAAGATAATAATCATATAGATTGCAAAAACAATTCCATAAACCATCCAGTATGATTGCATATGAGTTTCCTCGGTTTGTACAGTTCCATTTTCACTAAGTGGGAGTTCACGAAAATTTATTGGGCTATAAATCATTGCAAGTTCTTCTGCATTTAAGCCAAGATCATTCGTCACAGCCGTTTCCTTCGCTCGCTGTACATCTGTTCTCACTTGCTGTGCTAACATAAAGTCAGTGCCAGCACCAAAAAATTCCACCTCTAAATTTAAAGCATTTCCAGATAATCCTAATACAAAGTCATATTCATCCGTTTCTGCTTCTTTTTTCGCCGAGTCTAGATCCCCGTTAGTATAGTTCACATAATTAAATTCACCTTCGGCATAAGAGGAGAGCAACTCGGCAATTTCCGCGTTTTCTATATCACTTATAACTGCAATCGTTGATAGAGTTTTTTCATCATCTTTGGAGCTGTCAGTAAACGTATTGGCGATGTTTTCAACATTCATTAATCCAATCGCGATGACAGACATTATGATCGTCGACCAAAGAAAAGCTTTCGATTTAAGCCTTTTCCCCGCTGTATGAGCAACCGTAATCCAGAAATTATTCATCTGCATCACCCCCAACCTTATCGATGAATATATCATGTAGTGACGGTTCTTCGATTTCGAACTTACGAACAAAACCTTTTTCGGAAATCATTCGGAAAACCTCTTCACCGCCCTTCTCATTTTCCACTTTTACGATCGCACCATCCTTTGTTTTTTCGAAGGATAAAACTCCAGCAATTGACTGAAGAAAATCTAACTCATAGTCAGCACGAATACTAATACTTTTCATTCCGTAGGAACGTTTAATTTCTTTTAAACTTCCTTGTAACACCGGCCTACCTCGTTTTAACATAATTAAGTCTTCGCACAACGCCTCGACATTACTCATTTGATGACTTGAAAAAACAATCGTCGTTCCCGACTGCTGTAGGTCGAGCACCGCTTTCTTTAACATGTCTGAATTGACTGGATCAAGTCCACTAAAAGGTTCATCTAAAATTAATAACTCCGGTTTATGTAAAACAGCAGCCATAAATTGAATCTTTTGTTGATTTCCTTTAGAAAGCTCTTCTACTTTTTTATTTTCATACTCTGGCACTTGAAAACGCTCAAGCCAAGTTCTCATCTCCTTTATAATTTCAGGCTTCTTCATTCCTTTAAGCCTCATTAAATACAATAACTGTTCCTTTACTGTCAGCTTCGGAAATAACCCTCTTTCCTCCGGTAAATAACCGACTAAATGAGTCCGTTTATAAGTAATACTCTCTCCGCCCCAAGTTACTGAACCTTCTGTCGGATCAAGTAACCCTAGTATCATCCTGAAAGTAGTCGTCTTCCCAGCCCCATTCGCTCCAAGCAATCCGAACATCTCTCCCTTTCGTACTTTAAGAGAAATACCGTCTACAGCAACATGCTGGTCAAACTTCTTTTTAATACCGTTTATTTCTAGTGACATCTTCTTTCTCCTTCCCTCTTTGAGTTGTAAGCCTTGAAATTAGTGATCTAAGATTTCTCAATCACTTCTTTAGTTCAGCTCAAAACTTCTTTATTTTCTATAATTGATACGTTTGAAATCAAATATAGTTTCAAAAACCATACTGACTTTAACATAATTACGTTCTCTAAAGTGCGCTCTTAATAAAAGAATTCCAATATTTTCTTTACGTATGCTAATGCTAATTTTACAATGAAATAAAGGAGCTGATCGAAACGTAGTAATTTTAAAACATTACTATTCTGAATTAAGATGAAATTCAATTTGAAAGGAGTTAATTTTATGAGGAAAAAAACATTATTTTCTATAGCTACATCAGCACTAATTATTTTTAGTTTCTTACTGTCTTATTCATTTGCGTCTGAAGCCTCTTCGATAAACTTATCAACCGAAGAAAAGTTAGAACAATACATTGAAAATACGGCTAATAAGCTAGCGATCCCAGGTATGACCGTTGCTATATCACATAACGGTGAGCTGATCTATAGCGAGGCTTTCGGTAAAGATGCTCATCAAGATACCCGCTTTTATATCGGTTCAACGTCAAAAACTTTTACGGCACTTGCTGTGATGCAACTAGTTGAGCAAGGAAAAATTGATCTTGATCAAAGTGTTTCAACATATTTACACGATTTCAATGTATCTGATCAAATAACCGTTCGGCATCTTTTACAACACACTAGTGGAATGACTGAATTTGAGTACATTTCTAGCCTTCCTGACGATGCCCAGTTATCACACTTAATTGAAGATATGAATCAAATGTCGTTAACGTATGAGCCCGGAGAACAATTTTCTTATTTTAACCCAAATTATAGTTTACTAGGCGCGATTATTGAGAGTGTCAGTGGACAAAGCTATGTAGAGTACATCGAAGACCATATTATTCAACCTTTAGGACTTCAGAACACTTCATTAATTGGAGAAGTTGATACAAATGGTCATTTATCATTCTTTGGTTTTTCTATTAAACGTACGGAACCACACATCCAGTACGATCTTCCGGCTGGTTTTATAACCTCCACTGCTGAAGATGTCGTCCGTTTTCTCGAAGCTATTCAAATAAAAGATCCTGTCGTTGGAGTTTCTCCTGAAGGTATTAAGGAAATGAAATCGTCTGATTTTTTTTATGGAATGGGCTTAATGATCAGCGAAATAGCTGGCCGCCCTGCGGTTTTCCATGGTGGGGCACTACCAGGGTATACATCTGATGCGGTTATCTTGACAGAAGACGGATACAGTATCGCCTACTTAATCAATAAAAACCATTTATTAAATGGATTTATTTTTAATCCTGCTATAACGAAGGGTATCGTCTCTATTTTAACGGAACAAGAACCCCCTTCAAGTGTGAATTATTTCTGGATATACCGTTTACTCATCGTCTTATTTGCTGCCACGATCGTTTACAACACAATTAAAATTGTGAAAATGATATCTCGACCTGAAGAAAAGTCGGCTAAACAAAGATTAACTGCTGCCATCGTTAATTTGGTCATCCCTATAGCAACCATCATCGCTATCCCCATTATAACGGGAATGATTATGCAAAGAGGAATGACATGGGAGCTTGCATTTTTATTAATGCCTGACATGATCGCATGGCTATTTATTGCATTAGCGATTCATATAATACAATCCGTTATTCACTTTGTTTTTATTTTTAAACATTATTTTAATTTAAAAGCAGCTACCACTAAAGATTAGGCTTTCATGCAAATTGTCATATATTGTACAAATTCTATAGTAAAAAGAAAGAGAGGCTAAACGAAATGGAATATAAAATTATTGGATCTACGATGCCCCTATTAGAATTGACCTTAAAATCTGGGGAAACGATGAAATCACAAGCTGGTGCAATGAAATGGATGGACAGCCATGTTGAGATGGAAACCAATTTAAGCGGTGGAGTCGGAGGGCTATTCAAAAGAAAATTGATGGGAGAAACTGCTTTTTTAAATTATTTCAGAGCAACAAAAGACCGTTCGCGACTTTCTTTCGGACATAATTTTCCTGGGACAATTATTCCTATTGATGTATCTTCTCAATCCATCGTGTGTCAGAAACGAGCCTTCCTTTGCTCTACAGAAGATGTAGACTTGGAAATTACATTTCAAAGAAGAATAAGTGCTGGCTTTTTCGGTGGCGAAGGATTTATTATGCAACGCTTAAATGGAAATGGTACAGCGTTTGTAGAACTCGATGGGGAAGCTGTTGTTGTAGACCTTGGCGTTGGCGAATCTATTAAAGTAGAAACCGGCTCCGTAGGCATGTACGAAGCCACTGTACAGATGGAAATTGGTATGGTCAAAGGGTTTAAAAATATGTTATTTGGTGGAGAAGGACTATTTTTAACAACATTGACAGGCCCAGGTAAAGTTTGGATCCAAACGACCCCTATTCAAAGTCTAGCAGCAGAAATATCACCTTACTTACAAACATCATCATCAAAATAACATACACTTGTACAAAACTCAATTTATCCGAAAAATTTTAATTAGACATGCAACAAACAGTTCCGCGTTTATAATGGTAGCCTTAATAGAGGCTTTCTTTTCTTAACTATTACTTAAGACAAAAAAGGCGTTCTTCTAACTCGAAGATACGCCCGTTTTTTATGTATAAAATATGGTGGTTTAGTTTGAAACGATTGGAATGATTAAATTAATAAGCAAAACAGTAAAACCTAGAAATGCCGCTACAGTTTTTGCCTTTTTATTCACTTTCGGTCTCATAACAAAAAACAAAACAATACCTACTGGTAAAACGATCGTGTTTATCTTAAATGAAAATACTCCTAACACATAACACCCTAATAATTTCAGTAATAAATGTCGTTCTTCCTCATCTGCCTTTTTATAAGGGATTACTACACCTATGTTTTAAGGGGTATAGACCCCCACCTCAACGCGTAGCGTAGGTGGGAACTTTTAATCAGGTGGAGTCGAGACTCCATCTGATTTCTCGATGTTTCAGCTTGCTGAAACGAGTTCGCTTCTTACTTTAACATAAAATCCCAATCAACAAATGAATTACTGTAATTGTTAATTTTAGTGTATAAATATATATTACTCTTAAAACCTAAAGATCGAAAAATTTCAAGAATCAAAAGGAACTACCGTAAAGGCAGCTCCTGCACTTATAAATTTAGGCTATTTAAACGCTTTTCCTTTTGTTAATATACACGGAACGCCTTTACCTACGGCACCAAGTTTACTCATTTTCTCTAAATAAACTAATCCTTTTGCACATTTATTTTTACATTTTAAACATGTACTTGAAGTTACCATTTTCATTGTAAAAGCGTATTTATCATTTCCTGATAATAGAATACCTTTTTTCTTTTTTCCCATATTACATCGCTCCTCAATTTGATAATTTATACTATGCATCAAATTGAGCGGAGTGAGTGAACAAAAAAGTAAATTTTAGCGTTAGTGCAAAGTTCTTCCTGGGATCACAGAGTAGCTGTAGAAAAGCTACCTTCCCACCGTCAGCCACATAGTCCTTCCTATTACGCTAAGCAATATTTTTATAATCCATTTCATAATATGGTAAAATAAAAAAATCTAGAGAAAAGGGGACAGAAGGATATGAACAAAGTAGAAATAATTGCACGTAGAATATTAGGTTGGAAATTAAATAGCTCGGGTAATTGGTACGATCTTGAAAAAGAAATTTTCATTCATGATGATGAATTTCAGCCCGAGCAAAACCTTGACCATGCAATGCTTATCGTTGAAAGATTAGAAAAGTTCGGTTTTACATATACAACCAAAGG
>SKOL01000412.1 GCA_007120055.1 Anaerobacillus sp. | reverse complement strand
TCTGACACTTTTGTTTTTGGGGCACCCACAAGTTTCCTCTAAATCTTAGCTTATCCATTTTACCAAAAAACACTATAAATAGACAACATTATTAAGAAAAGCGCAAGCGCCTTGGTCACGAGCGAAAGGAACTGGAAGGCCTTTGACAGAAGCCGCTTTTTGGCTTCCGAAAAGGACTGAAGTGACCGAGCTCGTAGGCGCTGAAGCTAGACAAGAAAAGCGCAAGGCGCATGCCTATCGGCGAAAACCGGTGGAAGACCTTCCTGTAGAGGTCAGGTTTTAGACCGTAAGGGAAGGTATGAAGCGGTCGAGCCGATGGTGCCTGGAGCTAGACACCTTTCCAAGTTTGTCTATTTTACTGTACCGGTAGACAATTTTTGCTTTACAAATAAATCGAGCCACTTTACAAAGTTTTCGAATGAATACCATATGTAAGTAAAACCAACTGTTATTGCAATTATATCTAAACTTTCTAATTTTCCTATCCCAAAATCGGTAACTAAACTATTTAAAAATAGTGTATAAATGATTTCTCCTTGAGTAACCGTTATTACAACTAGGGCAACTCTAAGCATCTGTTCTTTCACTAAAGTTAATGTCAATAATAATAATATCAAAGATAACTTAAACGTTGGATGAAACATTACCCAGACAGGATCAAATATTTGAAAAAGTTTAAAAGTAACGTAAGAACTTGTTAATATTAAACTAACACATACATAATATATAATTTTACGCCATTTCTTTTGTGAAACTATGAAATAACTTGCTAATAAATAAAATAAGATTGTAGCATTTACTGTTAACGAAAATAGTGGGATTTCTTTATTTGATAAAATAATTGAAAATAATAAAACTAGCGCAACGATTAATCTCGTTCTTGTTTTATCCATCATAAACGTCGTATAAATCCAAGCAATCCATATGAACCAATAAAAATAAATTCCTTCCATTACTATCTCCTCCATTCTCATTATAGGTAGAAAATAGCATTAATAATCAAAGGAAAAACAAATTTCAGAAAACTTTATTAGTTGGTTTGTTGGTCCCCTTGGCTTTTACATTCTAGATGGTGAAGATAATTGTCATGAAGATTTTGTATGTAATTACAAATGAATACCTTCATCTTTTTAACAAAAGCTAAAGGAGAAAGGGGTGAAGGTAGATGGGAAAGGATCGACAAGAAAAGAAGTTAAAAACATCAGGAAAAGTGCAATCTGACCGTGATCAAAGTTTAGATTATGAAGGTGCTGCAAAATTAGAGGGGCCTGAAGCGGCAAGAAAACGACAGCGATAATACGATAGCCAAGCCCAATTAAAACATTATAAGAAAAGCGCAAGGCGCCCGCCTATCGGCGAAATGCTCCTGCGATTACTCGTCGCAAAGCAACAGTGAAGCAATTCAAGGGAGCAGCTTGACTGAAGTGGTCGAGCCGATGGCGCCTGAAGCTAGACAGCATTCAAAATTTTTTATACTTTCTTATCTTTTAAAAAAGAGGTAGACACTTCAGTCTCCTCTTTTTTAATTAATTCGGCTTTACCCTTAAAGCGTAATTTTTAGTTGTAATCCCTCGTTGTTCTAACCAATGATAAGTTTCACCACTAATGACTATCGGTACCTTCCTTAAATCATCAATATCTTTTACTCCAAGGGCGGTCATTACCATTTTTAATTCAAAATGTAACTTTTCAACAGTAGCTTCTAAACCTTCAAAATCATTTTCATGAAATTGCTTTAAAAACAAACCTGCAATACCTACAGCTGAAGCTCCTAAGCTAATTGCTTTAGCTATGTCTAAACCTGTTTTTATTCCACCTGTTCCTATGACTGAAATGAACGGGTGTGTAGCCTTCACTTCACAAATAGAAGCACCAGTTGAGATCCCCCAATCGTTAAACAAATCAAACGTATCGTCACGTCTCAAATTTTCAATTTTAGCAAAGTTTGTTCCTCCGTAGCCACCTATATCAATTATTTTAATACCAATATTAGCAAGCTTAGTAGCCACTTCCTTACTTATGCCAAACCCTACCTCTTTAATAATAACTGGAACAGAGAGACCTTCGACAATCGCTTTAATTCTATCGAGCGTTCCCGAAAATGAGCGGTCCCCTTCCGGCATTACTAGCTCTTGAATAACATTTAAATGGATTTGCAACGCATTAGCATCAATCATTTCAACCGCCGCTTTTGCTTGTTCAACGGTTGCCTCACTCCCTAAGTTACTAATAATTACTCCATTTGGATTTTCTTCTCGTACAACTTCAAACGAACGACGCTCATTACGATCTTTTAAAGCGGCCATCTGGGAACCTACAGCCATTCCCAGATCATTCTTCTTTGCTAGTCTAGCCAAAGCCCGATTTATTCGGATCGTTGGTTCACCACCACCGCCAGTCATCGCATTGATAAAAATCGGCGAACTTATATTTAGTTCGCCGACAGTAGTATTAATTTCAACTTCATCAACATTAATGTTTGGGATGCTTTGATGAACAAACTTAATTTCATCGAAAGGTCGCGTTTCAACACTAGACAGTTTTAATGTATGTTTAATATGTTCGATCTTTCTAGAAGCTCTGTCCAAAACCTTCACCCACTATTTATACTTTTTAAGTTGATCTCCAATCATATCGCCTAATGAAAATCCACTAGAGTCTTCTTCACGTTCGTAATTCTTCGTTGGAATTTCTGCTTTTTCTGCAGCTTCTATAAGCTCTCTAATACTTAAAGAAATTCTTTTTTCTTGAATATTTATATCTAAAACTTTCGCTTTAACTTTTTCACCTTCTTTTAATACTTCACTAGGTGTAGCAATATGGCGATTTGCGATTTGCGATATATGAACAAGACCTTCAACACCTTGCGCCACTTCAACAAAAGCACCAAACGAAACTAGTCGTTTCACTTCACCTTCAATTATGTCACCTACCTTAATTTCCTCAGCTACATGCTCCCAAGGCCCTGGTAACGTATCTTTAATTGACAATGAGATACGAGCATTCTCTACATCTACAGAAAGAATTTTAACCTTAACTTTGTCACCTTCCTTAAGAATATCGGAAGGAGATTCCACTCGGTGATGTGCCATTTGCGAAATATGAACTAATCCATCCACTCCACCGATATCTACAAACGCACCGAAGTCTGCTAATCGTTGCACAGCACCTTCAACAATTTGTCCAGCCTCCAAATCCTCCAAAGCTTGTTGCTTTTGTGATTCTACTTCTTGATCAAGAACAGCTCGCTGAGATAAGATTAGTTTTTTATTTTCTTTATCTAACTCAACGACTTTTAGTCTTAATTTTTTTCCTTTATAATCAGAAAAGTCTTCAACGAAATGTCTCTCAACTAATGAAGCAGGAATGAACCCTCTCACGCCTAAGTCTACGACTAATCCGCCTTTCACTACATCAGCTACTTCAGCTTCAAAAACTTCTGCACTATCAAACTTTTGTTCTAAATCTTCCCATGCTTTTTCAGCTTGAACTGCACGTTTTGATAAAACAATTTCTTCATCTGTCACTTTGATTACTTTCAATTCAAGCTCATCACCTTCGGCTACAGCCTCACTTGCTTTCTCAATGTGAAGGCTTGATAACTCGCTGATAGGAATTACACCATCCACTTTATATCCTACATTGACGAAAGCACTTTTATCTTCTACTTTCGTTACCTTCCCTGAAACAATGTCTCCTTCAGTAAAGGTTTTCACCTCTGCCATTTCATTCATCATTTCTTCACTCATTTGTCAATTACCTCCCTCTAATTTAAACAGACTACGAATTTTTATGTTCTTTTATTAAGTCTCCAATAGCATCCATTATATAGTTCGTCGCAGTTTCACTAGAAACCTTCTCTTCTCTTAACGCTTTAAAATCTAGAGGTTTTCCGTATACAACCTTAACTGTTCCAAAAGGTTTATAAGGACCGATAATTGCACTTGGTACAACTAACGCATCCGTTTTTAACGCAAAGAACCCAACCCCTGCTAAACCTTTACCAAGTTCTCCCGTTTTACTTCTTGTACCCTCAGGAAATATACCTAACACGTTATTATCTTTTAATACCTTTATACCTTCTCGTAATGCTTGTTTATCACTCATGCCTCTTCTTACAGGGAAAGCGTGAAACTTTTTAATTAAATAATTTAAAACTGGGATTTTAAATAATTCTGCTTTCGCCATATAATGTATCGGGCGCTCTAAGTATGACCCTAATAAAGGAGGGTCTAATAAGTGAATATGGTTACAACAAAGAAGAACTCCTTTGTCGCTTGGAATGTTTTCTTTGCCGATGACTTCAACTTTATAGAGTGTTGATAAGTAACTTCGGCATACTGTTTGTCCAACTTTATACAAGTCCACCCTTATCAAGACCTTTCTTCCACAATACGTAAGATTGCTACTACTACTTCGTCAATTGACAAATTGGTAGTATCAATTTCTATAGCATCATCTGCTTTTTTCAATGGTGCAGTTTCTCTTTCCGAGTCACGTTTATCCCTTAGAGCGATTTCTTGTTTTAATTGTTCAAAATCGGATGGGTAACCTTTAGCTAGATTTTCTTCATAACGCCTTTTGGCGCGTTCCTCAACTGTAGCTGATAAAAATATTTTAACCTCGGCATTAGGTAAAACTGCTGTGCCGATGTCACGTCCATCCATTACAGTTCCACCTTGCCTTGCCATTTCCTGCTGTCTAGTAAGCATTTCAAAGCGAACATCACTTTGGCTAGCTACAAAAGAAACAGAGTTTGTCACCTCATCAGTACGAATAAGTTCGGTTACTTCTTCGCTATCCATGAAAACTTTGCCCTCTGGTGTAAGCTCAATCTTCGTTTTACTTAATAACTGATTTAAACTTCCGTTATCATGGAGGTCGACTCCACTTTTAATCGCTTTATATGTAAGAGTACGATACATTGCACCTGTATCAATATATACGTAGCCTAGCTTTCGGGCTACTAATTTGGCTACAGTGCTTTTTCCTGCTCCAGCAGGACCATCTATCGCAATATTAATTTTTTCTTTCATAAAACACCTCTATTATTATGACTCTTTCACAAAACTTTTATGGTAGCCTAATATGAAAAAATGTCGATCGTTTTCTATCGAATATTCCCCTAAATATATAAGCTTAGTTTAGTTGAAATTCGATAAAATTCCTTTCACTATAATACCATAATCAGCCGAAATGGTCTAATGTTTCCATTACACGTAATACAGATTCAAAAAATACACCTTCTGAAAAAACAGTTTTACTTAAATAAGGTGCAATCTCCTTATTCCTTAAAAGTAACTGCGCTAAAATTAAAAATAAAAATTGTAAACATGTAATTTTCACTATGACAGATTCAAATTTTTTTAAAATATGCATGATCACCATAATCCTTTTTCTACCTTTTTATTTAAGGTTAGTTTGAATCAGTCAATCATGTTTTATTCTATTAATCCTTTTTTTCTTAAATAAAGTTGCCTTTCAAAACAATACCTAATAATCGTCTGCCTATACCCTTCATTGATATTAACAAACTGCATACACGCTTTTTCTCTTGGGCTATCCTTTTCAGAAATTATATGAATTACGTGACAAACAGCTTTAATATACTTTATTTCGCCAGTTTGCATATGTAAAGATAACCAACACTCAACCTCTTTTCCAACAGGTAAATATTGATCTTTCGGAAGTATGATCGCAATACCACCACCACTAATATCCGCAGTAACTGAGACAAATGGAGAAAAAGAGGCTTTTAGAGGGTGCGCTGCCACATCGATGGACACATTTACTCTTACATATTGCCTTCTCTGTATGCGAATATAATTTTCTTTACCAGGGTCTTTTAAAACAAGCATCGGAATGTTTCCTTTTTTTCTTGCTAGTAGCTCTGTTTGAAAAAGATACACTACTTGATCTTTGCCAATAAAAGAAGCATTAAATTGCGTACCATCATGGAAGAAGCCAACTCTTTTTGTTTTTTCATTTATGGGGTAATCAATGAAAAGAAACTCTTTCACCCGATCAACGAGTCGACATTTAAATCGCTTTTTTTCTTCTTCACTATCGTCGTCTATTTCTAAAATAATCGTATCACCGATATTCAGCAAGGTTACTACTTCCTTCCAAAAATGTTTTATCTATCTAAATTGCTTATCTACATACCATCTTAGCAAAAAAATTTAAATCCGGGTAGACTTTAAGTGAGCGCTCACGAAATCATCCGCCTTTTTTCATACAAAACCCGCATGACGATATCCCTTCACCATCTAATATGGAAAAGGCGTGTTGCTTTCCCTCACTTCACCTTGACCTTCTGACGAATCTCAGACGTTCGTTCGCAAAAGCACCCGCCTTTTTTCATACAAAATGTTCATGACGGTAACTGTCACCATCTTAAATATAAAAGT
>SKOL01000698.1 GCA_007120055.1 Anaerobacillus sp. | reverse complement strand
TTTGCCCGAATGGACAACGGTAACAATAAGGAGCACTCGCACTCGGCAAATCATCTAATAAAGGAACGAAACGCTCCCTACGGGCGACATGACCAGACATCGATAACGCCCCTAACGTGATACCGTGATAACTCATCCAACGCGATAGGATTTTCGTTTTTGAATAAATTCCTTGTTCTTGCCAATGTTGTATCGCAATTTTCATTGCTGTTTCGGTTGCTTCCGAACCGCTATTAACGAAAAATGACCAGTTTAAATCTCCCGGGGTTATCTCGCTCAGTTTTTTGGCGAGTCCTTCAGCTGCTTCACTCGTAAATTGAGAACGATACACAAACGAAACTTTGTTCGCCTGCTCTGTCATCGCATTAATGACTTCAGTAACACCGTGACCGATACTTGCGGTCACGGCACCTGAAGATCCATCTATATAATCTTTATTATTTTTATCATAAAGGTATACGCCTTTGCCGTAGTCAATCGTCGGATATTCAATGTCTAAAACTGGTTTAATTAAATAGCTTTGTTGCATTTTTAATCCCTCCTTTTACAATAAAAAGCTTTTACCTCTCGATCATTCGTTGGAAAATATATTTTTATAAGGGGCTTTCATCAGCTGTTGATAAGTGATTTGTTTTACGTTTTGTGGCAACTCGCGGGCGTATAAAGCGATGTCGATTTCGTGGTTCATCTCATCGCTTAAATAAGAACCGCAAGATTTGCACGTGAATGCCGGGATTTGTAAAATTTCAACCGCACTCCTCCCATCAGGCATGATCCAATAACAGTCTTTTTTTGCTTTCGTGACACCTAAAGCATCACACCACATACAATTCATCTATTTATCCCCCTTCGTTTCTGAAGAAGAACTATTTCTTTTTTTCGCTTTGATTAATTTTTCTTTCATTTGATCTCGTTTGGCGCGTTGGTTTTTTAATGAAGAATGACTTTCGTCTGATTGATAGTTGTTACGTTTTTCTAGACGGCGTAAACCTTCAGGGATGAGATTAAATTTTTCATCATTTAATAACGCTGATATCCCAACAGAATTTTCTTCTTTTTTCCCATATACTTCGTTAAAATAACCGTCAGCCTGCCCTGCTACATAATCTTTCGGTTCAGGATAGGACGTAATCACTCCTTCGAAATTTCGGAGAACAACTTTTTCCGGACTTTGCGAAATCACATAATTCGGTTGTAAGGCGATTTTCCCACCGCCGCCTGGAGCATCAACGACAAAGGTCGGTACGGCATAGCCAGAGGTGTGCCCACGCAGACCTTCAATAATTTCTAACCCTTTTGAGATCGGAGCTCGGAAATGGCCAATCCCTTCTGATAAGTCACATTGATAAATGTAGTAAGGGCGTATGCGCGCTTTCACTAAGTCGTGCATTAACTTCTTCATAATTTGCGTACTATCATTGATCCCAGCTAAAATAACTGCTTGGTTGCCAAGTGGTACACCTGCCATCGATAACATATCGCACGCTTTTTTCGCTTCATCAGTTAACTCAAGTGAATGATTAAAATGTGTATTTAACCATACGGGATGATATTTCTTTAAAATATTGCAAAGGTTTTCGGTGATACGTTGTGGGAAAACAACCGGTGCTCTCGTGCCGATACGAATGATTTCGACATGTGGGATCGCCCGTAAATTTTTCAAAATATATTCTAAAATCGTGTCGTTAATGAGAAGTCCGTCTCCTCCAGAAATGAGTACATCGCGAATTTCTGGCGTTTGGCGAATATATTCGATTGCTACATCTAATTGTTTTTTCGGAACACCCATTCCGACTTGCCCTGAAAACCGGCGCCGGGTGCAATATCGACAGTACATCGAACATTGGTTCGTCACTAAAAATAACACTCGATCTGGGTAGCGGTGTGTCAGACCAGGAACAGGAGAATCCTCATCTTCATGCAACGGATCTTCTAAATCGTATTTCGTTTTATGAATTTCTGCCGACAACGGTACAGACTGCATCCGGATCGGACAACGTGGATCGTCAGGATGCATTAATGATGCATAATATGGTGTAATATTTAATGGAATGGTTTTTGTTGAAATTCTGACACCTTCTTCTTCGTCCGGGGTTAAGTTGACGACCTTCTTCAAATCATCTAACGTACGGATTGTATTCGTCAGTTGCCACATCCAATCGTTCCACTTTTCTTCGGGGATATCTTTCCATAATTCGATCTCGCTGTAATGACGTCTTAATTTCCCGCTCTTTATATTCATGTTGCCTCACCTCTGTTGGAAAGATTTTGTTATGAGCTTCTTTAATAGACACTGAAAAAAATAAGAATTTACTAATATAAATGCAAAATCGATACCAACTTTTAAAAAATGGAAAAAATAATGAATAATATTTTTTGGTTTTAGGAATAAACTTAAAAGTTAACAAGATTCTGGTTATAAAAATAGTTTTTTTAAAGAGAATTTGAGGCTTTTGGACAACTCGACTTTAATTTTTTACACAAAAATTGGGATAGTTTAGGCTTGTCCTATCAATTTATTTGTAAAAATGCAAAAAAACTGGCAGCAAATAATTTTTCAGCGCTGCCAGTTTTTTTGCGTTATTTACGAATTTGATATTTATTCAATTTATATTGCAGCGCTTGGCGTTTGACTCCTAACGCATTAGCTGTTTTACTAATATTTTTGTTACATTCGTTAAAAACTCGAATAATTGTATCGCGTTCAAATTTTTCAATTAAATGGGGTAAGGACATATTAGCAGTTGTCGCTATAAACCTTGTTGGACCTTCAACTTGAGGAAATGGTGATTGCTGAAAAATACTTGTTGGTAGATGATCTTTTTCAATTGTTTCATACTGATAGTCAATAATATTGAATGCTCTTTCGATCGCATGGCTTAATTCACGGATGTTCCCTGGCCAATCATACTGCAGTAAATGTTGGAGGGCATCATCACTGATATTTTTTACATTCGTCATAAATGTGTCATTAAACTTTTTTATGAAATGCTCTACGAGTATCGGAATATCCACTTTCCGCTGCTTAAGGGTTGGTAGTTCAATATGCAATACATTTAGACGAAAATAAAGGTCGGAGCGCAAAACCTTTTGCTGTAATGCTTGTTCTGGTGGAATGTTCATCGCAGTAATAATCCGAACATCCATTTCTTTTTCTGTTTTCCCGCCGATCCTTCTTATTTTTCGGTCTTGTAAGACGCGCAGTAATTTTGCTTGTAATAACAGGTCGAGGCTATTTAATTCATCTAAAAAGAGCGTGCCACCGTTCGCTTGTTCAAAAATTCCTTGTTTATCAACGGCGCCCGTAAATGCCCCCTTCGTCGTTCCGAACATTAGCCCTTCCATTAATTCTTTCGGAACGGCCGCACAGTTCAAGGCGATGAACGGTTGGTGGTGTCTGCTACTTGCATTATGAATACTTTGGGCAACTAACTCCTTTCCTGTTCCAGTAGCTCCGTATATTAAAACAGGAGATGTCGTTCGCGCAGCTTTTTTTGCGATCGCTATCGCGTGCCGAAAATTTGAGCTATCCCCAATTAAATCAGAAAAATGATAGACCGCTGTACTTGGAGAAATCCGTTCTTTTTTCTTCGTATCAAAAAGCTGTTTCTGCAATTCAAGTGTCTGATCATACATTCGAACGACCCGCGTAATGTCTTTGGCGGTTTCTACTGCACCAATAATTTCGCCGTCTTCAGTTAAAGGATAAGTACTATTAATCGTCGTGATATGTTTTCCTTTCATATTTACATATGTTTGCATCACTTCGACCGTTTCGATCCCTCTTTTTAACGCTAAGTTTAACGTACTCGTTTCTACAGTAAGTGAAGGATAAAGTTGAAAAATCGTTTTGCCGATGACGTTATTAGGTTCTAGCCCGTCAATAATCGCCATCGTTTCATTATAATAAACCGTCATTCCTTTTTTATCGACGACATGAACACCTACATTTACCATGTTTAATATTGATTCAAAATGTGCCGACCACCGCACATCGCATCACTCTCCTTGCCATGTTTATTTAAAGCTATTTTGGCTAGGACTCTTTATTAGTGATTATATGCTGCTGGCAGGATCTTTTTCTAAATTTTTCGGTGGTTTGTTAACGTATGTTCGTCCCACGGAATTAGGCACAACAGTAAGGCCTAAAAGACATAAGCTAATCTCGAGCTTAGTATGTTGTTCACGCCCTATTGCTTAGCGCTAACTTAGGAGATTATAATTTAAAAAATTAGGAGACTAAAATGTTTTATTATCCGTACAATTTGAACTATTACTATCGTTATTTTGGCTATCCTGTTATAGCTGATTTTTACTAACTGAGTGAATTTCATAATCTCCTATAATGATCCATCTCAAACTATATGTGGTTGGGAGCGGTTTAACGCAAATACATATAGATACTTAATGGCGATAATATTGAATTATGAAATTCATTAAACTGTGTAACTTTTGTTTTAGGACCGCCATTTCTATCATTTAATCACTAAATACATGAACCGGAGTTTGTAACGGTAGCGTTTCATAAAGCCATTTAACATCAGCGTTATGCATGCGAATACAGCCGAGACTAACATAATTTCCAATAGATGAAGGGTTATTTGTCCCATGAATGCCGTAAATAAATCCGTTTGTACCAGGAACGTTTAAGCCGAGCCAATGGCTTCCTAATGGGTTTTCAGGGGCGCCGCCACGAATGTTTTCAGGATTATACCAAGGTTTCTCTACTTTATTGACGATTTTGAATCTTCCCTCTGGTGTTAATGACTGATCTTTGCCTGTTCCGACTGAAAAGCTTCTCACAACTTCACCGTTATAATAAACGGTTAGAATATTTTTAGTTTTATCAACTTTTACTTCGTAGCCTTTACTGGATTGGTTCTGTAAGATAGATAGGGTGGGAATTTTCAAAACCAATCCAGCTTTAATGTCAGTCGATGGGTCATTTATTCCGTTAAAACGCGCCAACGCTTCCTGAGTGTTAGCTGAACAATAATATGTATTTGTAATACTAAACAATGTCTCCCCTTTGGCGATTTCATGGTAACGCATGAGGGGTTCCGGAATTTTAAGCTTCATTCCCACTTTGATATCCTTTGACGGATCTTTTATGTCGTTATATTGAGCTAATTTTTTTTGATAATCACTATTTATGTAATATTTCATCGTAATACTATACAATGTTTCTTGCGGTTGCACTACATGAACAATGACGATCTTAGTGTTGTCGTTGCTATTTGCTTGATTTTTTTCTGAATTCGATTTCTCTTCTTTTAGCGGTACGCTAGAAGTTGGAGGATCTTCATTTGAATTATTGGCGGCAGAATTTTTTTCTCTCGATTGTTCTTGTTTTCCTTCACGCTCTGTTGTTGAAGCGTTATCTTGCACTTCTTTTTCTCTCTCAGCCTGCTTCGTATTTTTATCACGTTCTTTGCGTTCTTCTCCAATATCCTCTTCGCTTTCTTCAGAAAATTCTCGCTCCGCATCCTTCACTTCATCTTCATTTTCTTCATCATAAGCTTCTTTTGTATCACGAGTAACCTCGCTTACCGTTATTTGTTGCTCATCATTAGTTGAAAGTTCTTGCACTATAACCCCTTTCGTTTCAGTGTCCACCCTTGTTTGCTCTTTCAATTCTGAACTAACCGTCGGCATTACCATTGCCGAAACTAAACCTAAGCTAAAAACAATCGCCATTAAAAAAATAATAATACCAGCAACTACGACTTTATTCGTAGTTTTATGTCGTTTGGCTCGTGGCTTAAAATCATGATGTTCATTAGATTGATTTGTCAAATTCTCACCTTCTCTTGTTCAATTGTAGCCATTTTACAATAGCAAATTGTACGGGGAATTTCTTCCCATTTTGACAAAATAGGACTATACAAGAAAAAAATACATCTTAATCTCTATCTAATCTTTATAAAAAGATTCCTACTTTGGACAAAAAGAACTAGTTATCAATGAGGATATACTTCTAAACTTAAAAACTGTGATAGTATAGTAGAAAATATTCAAACGTTTTTTTCAATTTTTTAGAAAGAAAGAGGCCGCCAACAATGCTAAACGAAAAGTCACATCGATGGATTGTGTTATTAGGTACTATTAGTTACTTAATGACGATTTTATATTTAATAGAAAACTTTTTTCATAACGAAACCTTACAGTTTACATATAGTATTTTCGGAGCGATTTTGCTAGTTAGTGCCCTTTTATTTATTTCAAATGTTAATCGGGTGATCGTAGTGACGCTTCTTCTTATCGGGAGTGTTTGTTTTTATATTGAGGGGGCGGCGGTAACGACGGCAATCACCGGCTTCGGGGCGAATACGAATATTCTTTCGTTATTTTTACTAATCCCGCTCATTGGAACTTTTATGTCAACAGCGGGTTATTTGTTAGTGCTGAAAGAAAAAG
>SKOL01000588.1 GCA_007120055.1 Anaerobacillus sp. | reverse complement strand
GGTAGACAAAGTTATTATAGGTAAAGTTAACGGGATGACTCAAATCTTAGATAACAAAAAGAAAATGTATTAAGTATATCTTCTCCTTTATCCCCTATTAGACCTGATAAAATTCGGGGTATATATCCCGGGCGAACTTTTTAGTATGGTTAGTCGGGATGTACGCGGTGAAAAGTAAAATCTCAAAAATGCTTGGAACAAGTTAACGCTCTCTCATAATTTGCTTTGGTCTAATAAAAATCTAACCCTTCTTTTAGTAGTAGAATTAGGACTTTTAACTTTCAAATGATTATTTGATGGTTAGTTATAATTTGTTAAGAAAGCGTATGGCCGTTTACATAAAGGTGAGTTAGAAGTTATTGTAGGTGCTAAAGAAATTGGTGCATATATAGTAATTATTGATGAGAAGTCTGCAAGAAACTTTGCCGAGGCATTAATGCTAAGTTTGTAGCGTTGGTTTAAGAATTAAAAATTAGAAGAAAAATCCTTACTGCCAGTGCTGGTGGTGGGGATTTTTATTTTTAATGAATAAATTCAGATGTTCCATGATCCTCAACCAAGTAGCATACTTTTTTCCTATCATGGGTTAACTTAACTAATTAATTTTATAAGTAGAAGAAACTGGATGAAAATTATAGTACAATATAAAGTTAGTTATTATATAATTCGATAATAATTAATATTTTCTATACAAAACACTTGCAATGTAGCTGTTTCTTGGGTTTTGCATAGTTTAATGATATTCGTTGGAAATTAAATTTTTGTGAGAAAAATTATTTTTTGATAACGGTTGAATGTCTCATTCTGCCGACATATAGATAGATTTTATAAAGAAAAAATTTTTAGAGGTGAACTTATGGTAGAGAGTATGATTAATTGGGGAAATACCATTCTTTGGCCTTATGTTTTAATTGGGTTGCTTGTCGGTTTAGGAATTTATTTTACAATTAGGACGAGATTTGTTCAGATTACAAATCTGACAGAGATATTTAGATTACTCAAAGAAAGCCCTTTAACGAGTAGTAACAAGCAACGAGTTTCATCATTTGGTGCATTTTGTATTAGTGCCGCATCAAGAATTGGTACTGGTAACTTAGCTGGGGTAGCCATCGCGATTACCTTAGGGGGACCTGGGGCAATTTTTTGGATGTGGGTGGTAGCGTTATTCGGAGCTGCACTTAGCTTTATTGAAAGTACGTTATCGCAAGTATATAAAGTGAAAAATAAAGGTGGCTTTAAAGGTGGCCCGGCATATTATATGCAAATGGCACTAGGTAAAAGGTGGATGGGGGTTTTATTTGCCATCTTAATTACATTCTGTTTTGGATTAGCCTTTAATTCTGTACAAGCTCATACAGTTGCAGCAGCTTTTGATGAAGCGTTTGGGATCAATCGTTTTGCCATCGGATTAGTGTTAACGGTCCTCGTTGGCTTAATTATTTTTGGTGGTGTTAAACGTATTGCTAAAGTATCTCTCATTAAAGAAAATAAAGCGGTTCTCTTTGTTTTCCGTATTGCTGTATTAGCTATGGTGATGTTCGGATCCGTTTCAAGTTTAAGTTTAGTTTGGAATATGGCTGATTTATTTATGGGCTTAATGGCGATTGTCAACTTAATCGCGCTAGCGCTCATTGGTAAAATTGCTATTGCTGTATTAAAGGATTACTTGAGACAGAAAAAAGAAGGAAAAGCTCCAGTGTTCTATGCTAGTAACATCGAAGGACTTGATAATGTAGAATGTTGGAAAGACGAAGGAACGGTGAAGTCAGATCGCGTTGGATAATGTGCCGGTCACTTAACTTATGAAAGATAAGAAAGTATATAATTTTTTATTTTGAGAGTTGTCTGGCTCCAGGTGGCATCGTCTCGCTCGCTTCAGTCCTGCCATTGCGGTCTAGGTACTGACTGCAACGGTAGGACTTCCGACTGACAGGATGTCCTAGTATTAGCGATACTCACAGGACGTGAGCTTTTAGTCAATGCTATAAAAAATGTCTTATATAGTACTTTAAATTTTTGAACGAGATAGCGACTAGGCTGTCTCGTTTTTTAAATTGAAGTTTTAATGGCCATTTGATAAAATGACCTTAGTATAAAAATGACTGTGGTCAATTGTGGAGGGTTGATATTGAGTAGTCAAAAACGACTGAAAGGGAAAAAGGAAAGAACGAAGGAAATTATATTCAAAAATGCAGTTGCCTTATTTTTAGAACACGGATATGACAATACAACTGTTCAAGAAATAACTGAAAAAGCGGATGTAGCAAAAGGTACTTTTTTTAGTCATTTTCCCACCAAGGATTCAATCTTAACCTACCTTGGGGAGCAGCGTGTTGAAATGATGAGAGAACATTTAGAAAATGAATTATTCCATATTGATTGTGCAAAGGAACAAATTCATAAACTATTTGATTTATTAGCAATAGCAAGTGAGGAGGATAAAGAAGTAACGAAACTGATTGCTTATGAAAGATTAAAGACACTTTATTCTTCTGATTTTGCCAATGAAACAAAAAATAAACTAGAACTTAGGAATATCTTGGAGAACATTTTATCGAAGGGACAACAAAACGAAGAGTTTAGAAAGGATTTTCTACCAATACATGTTGCCGACATTCTAATAGGAATATATTTTTATACAATGCTTCAATGGATTGCAAAAGATCAACAGACTTCTTTGATCAAAGAGTTCGGGGACAAAGTGTCGATAATATTAGATGGCATTCTTATTGACCGTGGCTAGAAAGTGAAATCTATCCTTTTTACTTGGAGGGTATTTTTTTGTAACAGGACTGTACATGCGATTTCGTTTTAGAAAAAATTTCATATAGAGGAGAGAAGGCTGTGTCCAATCAATTTATTTTGAAGCTAAAAGAAGTAGACAGACGTAGTATTCAGCTAGTTGGGGGGAAAGGTGCCAATCTTGGAGAACTTCTGTCCAATCAATTTTCTGTACCAAATGGTTTTTGTGTAAGTGTGGATGCCTATAAATACTTTATTTTTCAGAATAAATTGCAAGGTCAAATTGATCAAATTTTGGATCGAATTCAGTGGGAGGATCCAACTGATATAGAGCAACAATCAGCTAAGATAAGAAACTTAATCATAGAACAGAGTATATCTTCAGAAATCGAGGAAGAAATTCTGAAGGCATACTTTCAATTGGAAAACGTAAGGAAAGAAAAGGGGTATGTTGCGGTGCGTTCTTCTGCCACAGCAGAAGACTTACCAGTGGCTAGTTTTGCCGGTCAGCAAGAAACGTTTTTGTATGTGAAAGGTGAAAAGGAACTCTTACACTATATTAAAGAATGTTGGGCTTCCCTTTGGTCTGCTAGAGCTATGGCATACAGAAATAAAAAAGAATATGACCATAATCAAGTATTCATTTCTGTTGTCGTACAGGAAATGGTCGATGCTACGGTTTCTGGAATTATGTTCACTGTTAATCCATTGTCTGGAAAAAGTAATGAAATATATGTTACCTCATCATTTGGGTTAGGGGAACTAGTTGTATCAGGTCAGGTCACCCCTGATGCCTTTATTTTTGATAAAAAAAGAAAGGCTATAAGTAGTAAAGAGTTAGGGACGAAAGAAAAAGAGCTCGTTATCGGAACAAATGACCGAACAGCTTTATTAGATGTA
Source organism: Anaerobacillus sp. (assembly GCA_007120055.1). Next base: position 2,810 of record SKOL01000588.1, on the reverse strand, counting down.
TCTATTGATAGGCAACAAGAATACTCCCTTACAGATCAACAACTTCAACAACTCAGCTCTTTAGCTATCAAAGTTGAAAACCACTACAACTTTCCTCAAGATATAGAATGGGCGTTTGATGGTGGGGATTTGTATTTACTACAGTCCCGCCCAATCACCACATTAGGTAACAGTGAACAGGTACAATTTGGGAAAATAAATAATACTCAAATCAAAATATTAGACGATCTCTTAGAACACTATCCTGAGGCGCCAACTCCATTAGATTACTCAGTAGTAACAACGAGTTATCAAGCGTTATTGGATCGGGGGGAGGAATTAGGGATCAAAATTTCGAGAGCTGTGGACATTATTAGCATGGATAAAGAAGGGAAGGTAAGGCTACATCCACCTAAGACCGGATTCAAATGGAAACTGCTATTCCTGCTTCCTAAACTAGTAAAAGCTTCTCGAGGCTATGATAAAGAGTGGGAAGAAATCGAACAAGAATTTAACTCATTTAAAGAAAAAATGAGTAGTTTAAAGGTAAATAAATTATCTGATCAAAGACTGATTGCGGAAATTGATGATTTATTTCATTTAGCTAAAAAAGTTTATAATTTACGTTTTAAGTTTATTGTGGACACTACAATCCTACCTTTTTTAATCATATCTACTATTGTAAAAATGCATTCGACTAAAAAAGAAAGACCTGTTATTAGTGATATCATCACTACGAACCTCAATTATAAAACGTCAGTCATTGATAAAAAACTACTTGAACTGGCAATTCAGGCTTCTCAAAATTCTGAGGTTAAATCATTTATTCTTGGAGGTACTTATGAAGAAAAGACCGTTTTTAAAACTGGTTTATTGTCTATATCAGGTGGGGAACGAGTATGGAATGCAATAGAAACATTTCTAAGCCAATATGGATTTCGTACAGAAAAAATGTATCAGCCTTTTATCAGTAAATCCTGGATCGATGACCAAATGTATTTTTTGGATATTTTCAAGGCCGTTTTAAATGATCCACAACTTTTCGAACGAAAAAGGAAGGAGCAGGACCGTAACGAAAAGCACCAATTATGGCTTTCCGAATTTGAAAAGAAATTAAAAGGGCCTATGAAAAAATTATTTATATTTAACTATAAGAAACTAAGAAAAAACTATATTTTTCGGGAAGAATCTGTATTTTTTATTGAAGTATTGTTCCATTATGGTCGAAGGTTGATTAATGAATTAGGAATAAGGCTTAAAAATGCTAGTGTCATAGAGAAGCCAATGGATACCATTTATCTCCAAAGGGAAGAATTACCGGTTATTTCGTTAGAAAAGGGAGATAAAGACTGGGTTCGCAAGCTGATAAGAAAACGGAAAGAAAATATGGGAAAAAATCAGCAAACTTGGAAGCAAAGTGTTACACAATTATCAAGGAAACCGGACGACAATGATAACGTAATTACCGGTATATCAGGCAGCAATGGTATTGCAGAAGGACCTGTCAGAATTATTACGAGCGTAGAAGACTTTAAGAAATTAAAGCAAGGGGAAATATTAGTTTGTCAATATACGGACCCAGCATGGACTCCATTATTTGGAATAGCGGCAGCAGTGGTAGCAGATACAGGTAGCCCGTTATCGCATGCAGCTATTGTAGCAAGAGAGTATGAAATTCCTGCAGTGCTAGGAACAAAAGTTGGAACATCATTACTCAAGGATGGGGAATTAATCATTGTAGATGGATCTGCAGGTAAAGTAATTAGGAACTGATCCTTTAATAACCAGCACATCTTTTAATTACATTGATTTAAACAATCGGGTGGCGATAGTTGAACACAAATTGGCAACAGAGATATCTATTTTTATACCAATGAATCTTCAACAATTGCCCCTAATCGTTGAAGATTCAATCTATAAAATTTTATATTTAGAAGTTGAATAGAGAAATATAGAGTTTGGGAAAAGGTGAACTTAAAAGTATTGAACAGATTATCCTTTCTTTAAATGGAAGTTAGTGAATAAAACAACTATATTATCACGCATGTACGTAACCGGAATTGACATGATATATAGGTAATGCGAGGAGACCTTGCATGCCCAAAAACTAATGGAATCTAGAAAAAAGGTAACGAGAGAACGTCAGTCATGCTCGAACAGTGATCTACAAAAGAGTCATAAAAACAGATACTATTTGTGAAATAGTCTTAACTAGCGGTGAGGGTTAGTGGAATAACAACTATGTAACAGCAACCTTTTAATATAATAGTTTTGAAAAAAAGAGGCGCTTTTGTTGAGTTATGACCAGTAAGAAAAGCAGCAGCCTATATAGTTGCTTTTTACTAAGTGTATCGTTTTATAGTAAATTAAAAGTTTTACGGTGGTTTTCTTCTATTATATATAAAGAAGAACTATTCAGGTTAAATGATAAGGGTTGTTTTATTAATTTAGTTATGGTAAATTAATAAACCGAGCAAAAAAGGAGAACATCATTTAAAGATTTTAAAAAAAATTAAAAAACACTTGCGTAGAATAATTTATTTTGGTATAGTATTAATTGTCGCTGATGAGCGAAAGTAGTCATTCTTTATTTTAAAGTTTTAGATTAAAAAAACTTTCAAAAAAGATGTTGCGCAGAATTGGTTACTGTGATATAATTGATTTTGTTGCTAAAACAATGACGGTTAGTTCTTTGAAAACTGAACACAAAAGCCAAGCGAATTAAAGAGATATTTTTTATCTCGTCAATGAATTAAATTTTTGAGCTATATCAAACACTTTTATGGAGAGTTTGATCCTGGCTCAGGACGAACGCTGGCGGCGTGCCTAAT
>SKOL01000013.1 GCA_007120055.1 Anaerobacillus sp. | reverse complement strand
TATCTATTGCACAAGAAGAGTATTCATCAAATGCCAAGACACTATGGCTTGTTGAAAATAGAGCAGTCTTAACTAGAGTTGCTTCAGAGATGGATTTTTTAAGTGATTTTAAAACATTACTTTTATGTGTTGATGGTCATGTAAGATCATCACATCGAAAATGTATAAAACAACTAATTGAATATAGTAACTTTAAACAAATGATCATTTGGACTGATTATGATAAAGATGGTCTCTTAATAGCTAGAAACCTTTATAACATAGTTTCTGATAAGTTTTTTGGGGAAATTAAGTTAATTTCCAATGATTGTAAAATATTTAAATCATGGGAAGAATATGAGCAGAAAATAAACGAGCTATTAATAAGTAAAAAAATCGAACAGGAACAAATACTCGGGAGTGTGGAAGATTGGAAAAGATGGATACTTCAGTAAATGTTTCTATTTTTAACGAGAGCCAGTCAGCACCTGAAGTTCTTCAATCGATGAAGGACATCTCATCATTATCAGGTGTATTAAGTGATTTAGGTTCACAAAACTTTTATCAATCTCCAATAGAAATATTGAGGTTTCTTCGTATTATCCAATTAATTAATGAAGAAGCATTAGGGCTTGATGAAAAAATTGAAAATGCCGAAACATTATATTATCGCTACAAAAATAGATATAATGACGCAGAACCACCCTCGAAAAAGAAAGTCGAACAAATCGTTAACATCCTTGCGAAATACAATTGGATTTCTAAACACACTCGTTTAATTAAAATGCGTGATGTTGGAAAAAGAATGATGGATGTCCTAATTAGGTTGGCAAACGACTCACTTGCTTATCATATGCATGATGATATTGGTCGATCTTTATTTCAGGCGAGGCGAGATGCAGAAATTAGTGAGGCTTACGATGACCACGGAATTTCAGGTGGTAATAAAATCGCTAGTATGATTAAAAATGTGGCCGATGCTATCCAATTAATGAAAGACAGAGAATTAGAAATGCTAGCAGACCGAAATGCACTTCCACAGCTAGAAATTATTCATGCACTTATGAAAGACTTAGATGTAAAACTACAAGAGCGTTTTCGACAGTTTCAAACGATGGAAGAAAGTCTTGTATTAACAGATTTAATGCAAAGAGGAACAGCAGTACTAGCGGAAGGAACAAATTTTAGTTTAGGTATGATCAATAAATATTTAAAATTTACTACGATGCAAACGACGCCACTTTCTACAACGATAAATCCTGAAAAAGTTAGGGAGTTTATTATCAAAATGTTTGCTCCTCCAATAGATTCAGATGTTCCAAATGTGTATCAATTACTAAGTTTCATGGAACAAAATGTGAATGAAGATGAGGCGTTTGATGGCATTTGGATACCAGTGAAGTTCGCGGCCCCTATACCAGCTTCGGCAATTGAAGATGCTATAATATATATCGAAGAATATGAGCCGAAAACTGAACCGATGGAAGGTTCAGAAGAAGAGTTGATCTTCGAATCGGAAGAAATATCTGAAGAAGATTTAGATGAATTAATGCGAGAAACGAATTGGCTATTGACGAAAAATATGATAGAAACAGAAAAAATTGAGGGTTTTCTTGATAAGCATGATGAGTTACCAGTTGAAGAGTTAGTTATTAATGCGACATCTTCTGACTGGAGTGATGCGGTTAATGCACTTACTGCCATTTCCGCACTAGTAGGAAATAAAAGAGTGATGATGGAAAAAACGAACGATAAAAGGAATTTAAAAGTTTATGACCGTAGTTGGGAGTGGATGAATGATGAAGATAGAGCCAACATTGTCCGAAAACGAAAAAATAATAGCAGAAAACGAAGTTCAGAATGAAAGTGTTAATAACTATAATCCGTTAAATGCACTTCAATCAATAAGAGGCATGTTAACAGAGGATGAAGAACTCGTTTTTATGAACATTATGTATTCATCTTCTGCATCTATTCGGTTAAGCAATTTCGGTTTATCAAGGAAAGAAGTCGAAAAACAACTGAACATCTCAGGCGATGAAGAAAAGTTTCACTCTTTTATCACAAGGGTCAATCAAGCAGTAGCCCGCTATTTTCGACTGATTTATGATGAAAGAAGAGACCAAGTCATTTGTATGATGAAAGTACCATCAAAGTCTGCAAAAACAACCTTAAATAAAGAAAGTATATCTATTTTATTGTATATTTTTTATCAGCAAGAAGTCTTGCAACATGAATTTACGACTTTAGATCAACTACTCGATGCATTTGGTCACGAGACAACGAAAGCGAATAGCAAAATACTTGCTAATATTGATCCATTAAAGAAAATTGGCGCCCTAGAAGATTACGATACTACTTCCCAAGAAAAAGCGTATCAATTAACAGCTATAGGGGTTAATATGTTTTCTGATTCCTTTTTACGAAGAACCGTGGAATTTAGCCAATCTACGCAATTAAATAAAGAAGAAGTATTAAAATTTTTCCGTAGATATAATTATGTTCAGAAAGGGGAAGAAGAATGATTCCATGGCGTTTAACTTTTGTTGGCATTCGTGATTATGCCCCTGCAAAATTAGATTTATCGGGTAACAACGTCCATGTAATGATTACAGGCCCGAATGGTGCTGGAAAATCGACAATTACATTTTGTATGGGGGCAGTTTTATATTCTTCAAAGGTTGATATAGAAGGATTAAAATCTCGAAACCTTCCTACCGATAAAACGTGGAAGACTAGAATTGCCTTTTTGTTTAAAAATGAGGGGAAGATGAAAATTGATGCTCCTCTGTTCATTGAATTTGGGTTAAATATCGTCCAGGAGCCTGGACAACCTATAAAAAAAGAGTTTACGATTTCTTCTGGTGACGTGATGGATGAATGGGAACATACAACGAAATATTCATCTGGGGATCGTGTCTATAACTTTAGCGCTTATCGTCAAGCCCTTCAGTATAAATATAAAATTGATCCGGATCTTTATTATTTAATCTGGTACCAACAGGAAGTAAATCAGTTTGCAATAATGAATCCTGAGGAACGTTTTCGAATTTTTAGTGAAATGCATGGAATTGATAAAACACAACGTGATTGGGAAGAAAGTATTGAACAACTAAAAGACTCTGAAGAAGGATTAAAATATGCTGAAACCAATGTAAAAATTAAAAAACAAGAACTTAGTTTGAAGAAACAAGAACTTGATCGGTATAACGATAACCAAAGAAGATTACATGATGGTGCAAAAAAGTATATATCAGCGTTGCTAAAATTAGAGAGCTATTTCAAGCAGGAAATACAACAAGATAAAAGAAAGCTCGAACAATTAAAAGCAGATCAAGAAGAAGCAAAACAAACCATTTTAGAAATTGATGAAAATAAAAGAAGTAATATAGAAGAGAAGAGTGAATTAGAAAATCAAAAAAATAAACTTAATATAGACATTCAACAATTAGAAAATGAAAAAGTTACGCTTCAAAACAAAACGAAAAAACTAAATGAAGATATTTTACTTTTAGAGGAAGAATTAAAAGGGACAGAAACGAAAAGGCATATGCTTACTAGGACGGAAGAGGAAATTCAAATAGCATTAGTAAATTTAGAAAAAGATAAAAAGAAGACGACTCAAAACCTTCAAGAAAACATGCTAATCAGTGAAGAGAAGAAGGTTGAGCTTAATAAGGTAATGAATAGTAAAGCGAAACTATCGCACCAAATAGCTGAAAATGAAAAAAAAAAAAAAAAATATCAAGAATTGTTAAAACAGTATAAGAGTAGTTTTGAAGTACAACAACAAATCGACAAACTAGAAGAGTCAATTGTTAGTGATAAAAACAAAAGACATGACTTATCGATTAAACTTTCGGATCTAAAAGATGAGTTGCATATTTTAAAAGAAAATCGTGTTTTATCTTTGCGACAAATCGAGTCACTTAAATTTTTGAAAAATAAAAATATCAAAGCATACCCATTACGGGAATTAATACAGTTAGATTCCACAGCGAGGTTGAATGATGAAAGTCGTTTTAATTCAATAAAATATACAATTTTCTTTGAGGGCAAGGATATCTTACCACCAAATGATTTATACCATGTACCATTAATCAAAATTGTTCCAGAGCGTTTAATTACAAAACTACCTTCTCTTCATGTAGAAATAAAAGAAAATCTTTCTAATGAAATGATGCCCATAGCGGTAAAAGCGCTTTGGTGGGTAGATCAATTTTTCAGCGATACTGCAGTTCAAATTAAAAATGAATCTTTATACGATGGCGTCGGTATTAGGGGGCGTCAAGAAAAAGAAGGATACATCCTTACCGAAAGAGCATTAATGGCTAGAAAAGAAAAAGTGGTTTCTTTAATTACTAAAATTAATGAAAAACAGCTAACATTGGATAGATACATTTCTACAAATACAAAACGTGTCCAGGATCTAAATGGTATTATTCAATCAGTAAAAGAAGCAGAAGCTTTTATGACAATGGAGTACGAACGCGTTCAATTGAAAAGAAAATTAGAAAAGTCAGAAATAAAGGAAATTCAGTTACAAAAAGAACTAGAAGAGTTAGATGAAAAGAGAAAAGGGCTAGATCGAATTCAAGTTGAACAAGAGTCTCTAGAAAACGATCTCCAAAGAGAAGCGGCAATTTATAACGAATTAGGCCAAATGAAAGAGAAGTTTCAACAGCTAACAAATTTCAAGAAACTGTATGATGAAGAAATAAAGAAAATAAATAAAATGAAAACTCAACTTGAGATATTGGACGACCAATTCGATCAGGTCAGTAGAGAAATAAAAGAAATTGATCGGAAAATACAAGAAAAACAAGACGAGTATGATAATAAGTCTCATAATTTAATTGGAATAAGAAATAAAATTGGAGAGACATCTGATTCTTTTTCATCACACCAACTAAAGCTAATTGACAATACGAAAGAATTGACTGATTTACAAACTGTTCATGAAAAACTTTATAATAAATTTATAAGCGATTTGCAAATTGAACCTATTAATTCAATACAACATTTACTAAATGAACGTGAAGATGGAAGTGTGAAATTTAATCATGCTGCCTCTGAAAATGTAGATCCAGCGGCACCTGATAATTACGAAGCAGTCAAGAGTGAATTTGACCGCTTGGAAAATGAGTATAAGCGAACGAAAATATTGTTAGAGCAAGATCTCGAAAGAACAGAACAATTAAAGGATCATCTTGAAAAAACAGTGAACATGAGAGTATTAGAAATTCAACAACGCTTTCGTTCTTACATGGCACAGTTTCAATTCGAAGCAGAAGTAAGTTGGGAACCGTTTGAAGATAAACGGAAGCGCACACTTTTTAGACTTTATATCAAAGCACGTAAAGAAGGACATCGTGGCGTGATGGAAGATGTGAGCGTCAAAGCACGAGGAGGAAAAGTAGGAAAAGGGGTCTCTGGCGGAGAAGAATCATTAAGCTCTCTACTATTTGCTTTAGCTCTTTTACAAAATCTCCAAACAGCACCAGGGTTTATTGTATTAGATGAATTTGATAGTGCCCTTGATGAAAATCGTAAATCAAAAGTATTTGACTTATACGTTCATGAGCTACAAAGAAAGCTTATCATACTAACACCTAAATCACACGAAGACACTTATTTGAATAGATTTAGTAAAGCCTTCGTCGTACAACATGACCCAACAATCCCAAAAAGTAAAGTAGTAGGATTAGTAAAAACTTAAATAAAGAAATCCGAACAGCATTTTTTTAAGAACATGATCCCGAAGCAATGACAAGGCTTTGGGAACAAGAACAAATGGCGTAAAGGGTGATAAGCTAGACGATGTTTAAAGAGTACAAAGTGTATTGGTCACAAACTGCACTTGATGAACTTTCGAATAAAATTGCTGCTAAATTTGCATATTTCTCTTTTCGGTGCGTATTTTCAAAATTGGGAGAGATTCCCTAGATCTGTGCGTAATCTATGGTCATGTTAGTGCGTTAAAACCGTATTTAAACGACAAAGACTATTAAATGGTTCGATGAATTGGAATATAATTGCAAAAAACTTCTTAATGATATAAAAAGAGCGCCACATTAGGCGCTCTTAATTTTTTTATCTACATTACTCTACCTAACTTTGACGGTACTGCGAAAGTCAAAATTCCCCTAGCGATTTTATCAAGGTGCTAACACTACTGTTCATTAGGAATATTATTCCTTTAATTTACGCTTCCATTAAAATAATTGCATTTGCTCACTATCACTATTATTTTTTTTATCATCTTCAGTTTTGTAACCAAGTGCTTTATAGCCTGATAATCTCTTTTTAAACATTTTTAAGAGCAAAGGAACATGTTTGTCAACATAATCATAAACCTTCACTTCTGATTTATTCCAATGATTTCGATGAAGTCTACCGACATATTGCTGCAGCGTTCCTTTCCAAGAGATTGGCATCGTTAAAAATAAAGTATCTAATCTTGGGTCATCAAAACCTTCACCAATAT
>SKOL01000596.1 GCA_007120055.1 Anaerobacillus sp. | reverse complement strand
GTGTTGCATGGTTTGAAGCTTCGAAATTAGTAATTGTACTTTCGTACACATGGCAACTAGCACAAAACTCCGGTGTATCCGTCGCATTGATCGCTCCATCAGTAGTAGCAAAAAATGCTATTCCTACAAACACCCCAATTAATGTAAATAACATCAACTTCTTATCTAGCTTCTGAAGTAAACCTTTCATCTTCTCCCCCCTCCCCTCATAACGAGAGTTGTATTTCTATATATTAAACTAAGCATATGGGAAAACTAGGAAAAATGTAATGCAGATTACATAAAACTTGTAAAATCCCAAAATATTTTTGACTAAAGCTTAGTTCAACAACGAAACTCATGGTTTCACATAAAGTTTTGTAATTTCTAATTTAAGATTACTTTTTATTAGAATTCCCCACTGTGAGAAATGTCACTACGGACAGTGAACAAACTATGAACTTTGTCACACTATAAAATTGCAATAACACAATAATATTAATAAAGATCTACACCAAAGTATTATCAACATATGACCTCCTAAAAGCTTGTCAAACCAATTTATAAGCATGATCGAAAATTAATTTTCACCTTAGATTATGGGTTTTTACATATTTCGACATAACTTTTTACACAATCAAATAAACCTCCTTTATAAATCAATACTGTGAAAAACATCACTAAAGTTGTGACAAAAAAGTGAACTTCATCACAATAATCGTCAATACTTTGATAAAAAAACAGTAAATCGAACTTAAAATCAGTAGATTTTTATAAAAAAAATAGGATAATCCCTTCTTTACTATGGGATTATCCTGACATTTTTTATAGTTATTCAACATAAATGTGAAAAAGTTATGTTAAGTGTTGTTTATTATACTCAATACAAGTTAATTATGTAAAAGTTAGTTCAGTAATTTCACAAGAAAAGCGCAAGGCGTCCGCCTATCGGCGAAAACTGGCGGAAGACCTTCCCGTAATGGTCAAGTTTTAGACCGCAAGGGAAAGCCTGAAGCGGTCGAGCCGGTGGCGCCTGCTCCTGCGATTACTCGTCGCAAAACTCCACTGCAGCATATTCAGTGAAGCGTCTTGGAGCTAGACACCTTCTGTGTTAGGGTATTATCCACAAATGATTTGTCTTTATAATTTTCTAAACAATAAATTTTCTAAACATAAAAAAGAGAGATACAATTTGTACCTCTCACTATCTATAAAACTAACTATTTTATTTTTCGATTACCCTTGGATCTAAGGCATCACGTAATCCATCACCAACAAAGTTAAATGATAATACGGTTAGTAAAATCATTACACCTGGGAAGGTTGGATACCACCAAGCCGTTCTAAAGATCGTAACACTTTGCGAATATGTCAACATATTACCCCAAGTCGATGTAGGTGGCTGAACACCTAATCCCAAGAAACTTAAAGCTGACTCTGCTAAAATAAATCCACCAACAGCAAGTGTTGCTGCTACAATAACAGGTCCCATCGCACTCGGTAAAATTTGACCGAAAATAATTTTCATATTAGACATACCGATCGTTCTGGCTGCTAATACAAATTCCCGTTTCTTTAATGTTAAAAACTCACCACGTACTAGACGTGCCGTCCCTGTCCAACTTAAAAAGGCAAATACCATAATTAATTTATCAAGACTCGGCTCTAATACTGCAACAAGAGTAATTAATAAGAAAATATTTGGGAATGAAATAATGATATCTACTAAACGCATTAAAAATGCATCTACTAATCCACCAAAATAACCTGCAAGCGCTCCAACCGTTGTACCGATTGTTACTGCACCAACCATCGCTACAAATCCTACGAATAATGATACTCGTCCACCAAATAATAGACGACTAAAAATATCACGACCCAAGTGATCTGTTCCAAGTAGGAACTCAGCACTCGGTGCTGCTAAGCGATTTCGTAAGTTTTGAAAATCAGGATCATGCGGCGCAATCCAAGGTGCTAAAAGTGCGCTTCCTACAATAATCGCAAGCATAATTAAACCAAATACCGCTAACTTATTTTGTAGAAATTTAGCAACGATAATAGATAAGAGCGAACGCTTCTCACCTAACGATTGAACATCATTAAGCTTCGGATTTTGGTTATTTTGAAGTTGTGCTTCTGATTTCCCCACTGTTCGCCACCTCCTAATATTCGATCCTTGGATCTAGTACTGCATAAAGAATATCTGCTATTAAGTTACCAATAACCGTTAATACCGCACCAAACATTGTAATCGCCATGATTACTGGATAATCCCTTTCAAATGTTGCATCGATAAATAATTTACCTATCCCTGGCCAACTAAATAATTGCTCAACAATTACCGATCCACCAATGAATGTCGGTAACATCAAACCAAAAATTGTAATGATTGGAATTAATCCATTACGTAAACCATGTTTATAAATAACTGTACTTTCACGAAAACCTTTAGCACGAGCCGTTCTAATATAATCTTGTTTAACAACTTCTAACATACTTGAACGCGTATAACGAGTGAGTCCCGCCATATCAGCTGTTGCTAAAACAATGGCTGGTAAAATTAAATGATGAAGCCTATCTAGTAAACTAAAATCTGCACCAAGTGTAGAAACACCACCAACTGGTGTCCAACCTAATTGAACTGAGAACAACATAATTAGCATTAATCCCAACCAGAAGTTAGGCGTTGCTAGTCCTAAAAACGAGGTCATCGTCACACCGTAGTCTAACTTTGAATACTGTTTGGTAGCTGAAAGTACCCCAAATGGTATCGCGACAATTATTGCTAATATAGTTGAGAAAATCATAAGAATTAAAGTATTAGGTAAACGATCTGCAATCATATCTCTTACAGGTTGTTTCTTTGTAAATGAAGTTCCAAAATCCCCTTTAACCACATTGCTCATCCAATTAATATATTGAATATGCGGAGGGTCATTTAAACCTAATCTCTCCATTTGTGCTTCACGCGCCTCAACCGAAATGTCTGGATCTAAATCCATAACCGTCGGTTTACCTGGGGCTGCATACATAATTGCAAAGGAGATAACTGATATTCCAAAAAGAATTGGAATCATCATAATTAGTCGGCGAATAATATAAGTCGTCATCTTCTTCCTCCTTTACTTTCATTAACTTGCAAGGAGTTAGAGGGACTTAATTATCCCCCTAACCATTGCAAATTTTCTATTACTGATTTAACCACCATTCGTTAACTTTGTACATGTCAACACGTGGGTGATGTGTAAAGCCTTGAACTTCTTTTGATAAAGCTACGAATTGGTGTGGATAGTACAAGAACGTGTATGGTTGCTCTTCAGCAATGATCTCATACGCTTCTCCAAGCATTGCCGCACGCTCTGCTTGATCCATAATTAATGAATTTTCGTCAGAAATTCTATCTACTTCATCGTTTCGATACGCACTTCTGTTTAAACCATTTTCAATTTGATCAGAATGCCAAATCGCTCTTGGGTTAGGGTCTAACGCTAATCCCCACGCCATAACTACACCATCAAAATCAAAGTTTGGTGGGTTAATCTTCTCTAAGAACGCACCCCACTCCATTTGTTCAGGTTTCACTTCAATTCCTACGTCAGCAAGCATTTGTTGTGTAATAATACCGATGTCACGACGAACTACGTTACCACTGTTTGAAAGAATTGTGAAAGAAAATCTTTCGCCATCTTTTTCGAGAATTCCGTCTGGACCTGGCTCCCAGCCAGCTTCAGCTAATAATTGTTTAGCTTTTTCTACATCATACTCAAACTTAGGAACATCATCATTGTAAGCCCAGCTTAATGGAGATACTGGTGCGTGGGCAACTTCAGCATTGCCTTCCATAACTGTTTCAACAATTAACTCACGATCAATCGCATGTGTAATCGCTTGACGAACTTTTTTGTCTTGGAATAATGGACGATCTAAGTTCCAACCAAGATAATCATAACGTAATGCTAATGTTGAATGAAGATTTACATGGTCATAAAGTTCAATTGTAGCAATTTCTGTAGTTGGTGCAATCATATGATGAATATCACCAGCTTCAAGTAATAATACTAATGCATTTGAATCTGAAGCAAATCTGAACGTTACCCCATCTAGGTAAGCACGTCCATCAAAATATTCTTCGTTAACTTCTAATACTAAGTTTTGACCACTTGTCCAACTAACAAACTTAAATGGACCTGCACCAATTGGGTTTTGAATGTTAAACTCTCTATAATCTTCTAAATCAGCAACAGGAATATCTTCTAATAAATGCTTAGGAAGAATTCCGTAAGTTACTCTTGTAGCAAATGCTGCATCAGGCTCTGATAAAGTAAACTTAACTGTATACTCATCTAAAGCTTCTACACTAACTAAAGTTCTGAAGTCACTAGCACGTGGGCTTGTTGTGTCTTCATCAATAAAGATGTTAAAAGTAAACACTACATCTTCAGCTGTTAATTCTGTACCATCGTGGAAAAGTACACCTTCGTGTAGTTCGTACGTCCACTCTAAACCATCTTCAGAGATTTCTGGAAGATCTTTTGCAATTAAAGGCTCAACCTCTAAGTTTTCATTAGTTTGTGTTAATCCTGCGAACACTAAATCTGTAATATCAGCACTTGCTGAATCCGTGTGATAAAGTGGGTTTAAAATTACAGGTTCACCTGAAGTACCTAAAACCATAGTTCCACCGTATTGTGGGTCTCCTACTGGTTGTTGATCAGCTGTATCTTGATCGCCACCTGTTTCGTCTGGAGCGTCTGTGCCGCCACCACAAGCAACTAAAAAGATAGATAGCATAAAAATCATACTAAATGAAGCAAAAATTGTCTTTTTCAATGGTGTTTCCTCCTAAACATAAAATAGTTTTTCTTGCTTAGAATGTCACTAAGTGATTAATTATATAAGTGACAGGCAACAAAGTGCCCAGGTTCTAACTCTTTTAAATCTGGAACTACTTCCTTACAGTGGTCCATCGCTTGTGGACAACGTGTATGGAATACACATCCTTTAGGCGGATTTGAAGGACTTGGTACGTCCCCTTTTAAAATAATTCTCTCACGCTTCACTTCACTTGGATGCGATTTCGGTATCGCAGAAAGTAATGCTTGAGTGTATGGGTGTAACGGATTACTATATAACGTCCTCTTATCAGTGACTTCCATCATTCGGCCTAAATACATAACACCGATACGGTCAGAAATGTGTTTTACTACAGCCAAGTCATGGGCAATAAATAGATACGTTAATCCAAACTCTTTCTGTAAATCATTCATAATATTTAATACTTGTGACTGAATTGATACATCTAGCGCTGAAACTGGTTCGTCACCGATAATAAGCTTCGGATTTAATGTTAAAGCACGGGCAATACCAATTCTTTGACGTTGTCCACCTGAGAACTCATGAGGATAACGATCGCGTAATTGTGGCATTAAACCAACACGGTCTAGAAGATGCTCAACACGCTCTTTTCTTTCAGCTTTCGAATATAGATTGTGTACTCGGAACGGCTCTTCCAATATTGTTCCTACCGTCTTTCTTGGGTTTAACGATGAAAAAGGATCTTGGAATACCATTTGAATATCTTTACGATAAGGCTTTAGCTGCTTTTCTTTTAAACCAGATAAATCTTGGCCATCAAAAATAATTTCTCCTTCTGTTGGCTCATATAAACGAATAATCGTTCTACCTGTTGTAGATTTTCCACAACCTGACTCCCCAACAAGGCCGAAAGTTTCCCCTTTTTTAATAAAGAAACTAACGTCATCAACCGCCTTAACGTGCCCAACTGTTTTTTGAAGGATCCCAGCTTTCACCGGGAAATATTTTTTTAAGCCATTAACTTCTAATAAAATATCAGATTTATCATTTTTTACGCTAGGTTGATTTTTTGCTAACGTTTCAACTGTCATTATTCATTACCCCCTTCATCATGCAAAAAGCAACGTGACTTTCGCCCTGGGTAAATTTCTTTTAATTCCGGTTGCTCTGTTAAGCATTTTTCCATCGCATGTTCGCACCGTGTGACGAAACGACACCCTTGTGGAAAGTTATCAGGAGAAGGAACATTACCTCCAATAGAAGACAAACGTTCTTTTTCCTCATCAAGTTTCGGAACTGAACCTAGTAAACCTTTAGAATAAGGGTGTAGTGGATTGTCAAATAACTCAACAATACCTGTCTCCTCAACTACTTGACCTCCGTACATAACGATTACACGATCAGCTAATTCAGCAACTACACCTAAATCATGAGTGATCAATATGATCGAAGAATCGAACTTTTCAGAAAGCTCTTTCATTAACTCTAAAATTTGTGCTTGAACCGTTACATCTAAAGCTGTTGTTGGCTCATCTGCAATCAATAGTTTTGGGTCACAGCTCATTGCCATCGCAATCATTACCCTTTGTCTCATACCACCAGATAGTCGATGCGGATAGTCATCTAAGATTTCTTCAGCTCGTGCAAAACCAACGATTTTCAATAATTCAACCGCTTTTTGTCTTGCTTCTT
>SKOL01000055.1 GCA_007120055.1 Anaerobacillus sp. | reverse complement strand
GAAGGTCTTCTAGTAAAAGTTTATATGTTTCCATACCAGTTATTTTATGAATTGCTTCTTTCATTTCTGAACTATTTTGTCGTAAAATAATCTCTTTAACTTCTTCACCGTCAAATATAAAGAAAGGAGCAGCGTGGTAAGGAATAATCCTATCAATAAAGCGATTAAATGCTTCAATATTATCTATTTGAGCGCGCCTACCATGAAGGGTACCAGACTTTCTAATCGTAATGTCTCTGTTCTCAGAAATTAATCGTTTGTTATGATCAAAGCTCCATTTTACTTTTAATTCCCATTCTTCCCCTTTGTCGGTTTCAATTAAGAGAGTAGCAGAACAGTCTCTACCACCTTCATCGAAAAAAGAATTATTAATTACGTTTGAAAATAAACGTTTATGTTCCTGAGAGCTAATTCCTCTTTTTCCAAAGAGAACATAAAGGATAGCTTTTAAAATAGTAGTCTTTCCAGCACCATTTAAACCACCTAATAATATAATGTTTTTTCCTTCTTCTTGTCGAGCTTCTTTAGGTATATAAAAGTTAACTTCTTGATGCCCATAATACGTCTTATAGTTATCAAAAATGAGTTTTTTAAATAGCATTATTGACCACCTTTACCTTTTTTAGAGTAAAAGTTGATGAGATCTAAATAGTCTTTTTTTCTAGTAGCGGGAGATGCGTTTTCGTATGAGAACCTTTCAGCAGATTTTACAATCTCTTCAACTAGTTTTATTGGTAAATCATGTTTGTTAGAAACTTGCTCTAATAAGTTCTTTTGTTGCTTAACTAATTTATTCATACTTTTCTCCTAACAAATATAGATTTTTATAGTTTTATTTTACTATAACATATATTAAGGTTAAACCTATATCTCTACTAAATATAGCAAAAAATTCCTGTTAATTAGAAATTTCAAACTGAAGGACGATTTGGATGACGAACGGAACAAATCATTAGTAAAACCGCTAGGTAACCCTAGCGGTTTATTACATCGGTTGATCAATTTATGCTGTAGTTTGTCTAAAGGTGATTAAAAATATGAAGGTCACTGCATTTCACTAATGGTGATAATGAAAACCTAACTGTTTCCCTTACTTCATCTAGCGATAATCCAGCTGCTTGTAACACATGACTTGGTTTAGCTGAGCTGCAAGCAGATCCAGTGGACAGAGAGACGTATGGAGCCAAGTTTTTAACTAGAATTTCGTTATTAATGCCATTAAATCGCACACTGAGTATTCCAGGGATTTTGTTAGATTGATCATTGTTAAAAGAAATGACGTTACCAAATTTAGATTTAAGGATATTTGTCAAGGTAGTCTCTAGCTCTTGTAACTTATCTATATTACTTTCTAAATTATTGAGTGCCAATTGAGCAGCTTTTCCCATTCCTACTATATTGTGAACAGGGAGAGTACCACTACGATAGTCTTGCTCTTGGCCACCGCCGTGAAGCAGTGGAGTAATCTTGGTTTTTAATCCAAGCGAGTCTTTTCTAATAATGGATACTCCAATTCCTTTAGGTCCATGGAATTTGTGTGCCGAGCAAGATAATAAGCGAATCCCTTTGAGCTCATCTAAATTAGCTTTCACTTTACCGATTACCTGGGTAGCATCAGTGTGAAAGAAAATTTCTTTGTTAGCACATAGGTCGGAAATATTTTTTATATCATTCAAAGAACCTAGCTCGTTATTCCCCCACATAATACTTACTAAAAGTGGGGGAGTGGTAGCGATTATTTTTTCAAGGTCAGTGATATCAACTCTTCCATATTGGTCTACATCGAGGTAAGTAACTTTACATCGTCTAGTCTCTAAATATTTAAAAGTTTCAATTACTGAAGGGTGTTCGACTTTTGATGTGACTAAGTGGTTATTTTCATTCCCATGTAAGTCCGCAACTCCCTTGATAATCATATTATTACTTTCAGTTGCTCCACTAGTGAAAATTACTTCGTCGGTGGCACAACCTAGAAGGGAAGAGATGTACTTTCTTGCTTCTTCTACTGCACTTTTTGCATTAGCTGAAAGTGTATAGTATTTACTAGAAGGGTTACCAAATTCCTCTAATAAAAATGGCAACATTGCTTCTTTTACTTCTGGTAATATTTGAGTTGTTGCACTGTTATCTAAATAAAGCATACTTGGCACCTCTTTAGTTATCGAATAGATTAGTTAAAAACTTATCGATATTCCCAGCATGCTGATATTCGTTTGATAAAAGACGAATCCCGCGTTCTAAATGGGCATTAAAGAGATCGGGGAAAAACTCGTTATCTGAAATTTCTCTTTCGGCATGTTGGGTAATCATAGCTTTATATATATAGTCAAACTCTCCAGTTAAAGTATTACGGTTGAAATCTAATCCACCAGCTTCTGCCTTGGGGATTTCAGGAACTTCTTCTTGATTTAATGAAAGTGATACCGCAATTCTTGATAAAATATTTGGCGTAATGTTAGTTGTAGACTGAAGCTGTTTTAACTTATCAGAGGTATATTTAGTTGTTTTTAATCTAAAAATCATTTTGCTACCTCCGTCGGGTTAAAATTAAAATAATTGTTATGGATCTTTACTTGCTCCGTTTCGATTTCAAACTCCAACATATATTCATTCGAAATTCTGTTTGCAATTAAATTATAGTGAGTAGGGTCAATTTCAGTATCTGTAGAAAGAATGATAACTTGTTCTCCGCACATTGGTATTAATTGAGTCAAGACTGTGTTTTTATGAGTTTTATCTAATCTACCAAGCAAAGTGTCAAAAATAAATGGAAGTCTACGGCCTGAAGATTTAAACATTGCCCAGACGATGGATAACAATAATATTTCTTTTTCTCCAGATGAAAGTCGTTCTTTGTAAATTTCATCTTTTGATTGGTTGTATAGTCTAATCTCAAAGTTATCGATGTCTATATCGATTGATGAAACATAGTCTTTCTTTCGCATTAAAGCATTTAACATTTTAGTTGCTTGAATTTGAACTTCATGGATCTTTTTATGCAATTGTTGACGTCTAAATTTCTTACTTAAATCAATAATTTGTGAAGAGATTAAGAATGCATTTTTATTTTTTGATGAAGCTTTATATTTTTGTTTTAATGTTTCAATATTATTGGTTAATTCATTGATCTTTATTTCTAGGTCAAGGTTAGCTTCTCTAATATCATTGTTTTTTTGCTCGAGCTTCATAATTTTTTGGTTCAATGTTTCAATTTCAGAAAGAATTTCTTTAAAGTCATTCGTCTTGTCATTTATTTCAATTTGTTTTCTCAAGTTAGATGCGACGGAGAGCTGTTCTTGATTTTCGGCGATCTTTTCGCGATATGATGATATCGAGATTTTCTCTAGCTGTGAAACTATATTTTCAATCTCACTTCTTTGTGTAAATGAAGCACGGTGAATATAATCTTGATTGTCAGTGTTAAATAGATTTAAAACCTCATCTTTTAATTGTGATTGAAGTTCATCACGGTTATTGACTTCGACATTACCAGTAGCTTCAATATTGGTTAGAAGTTTAGAGACTTTTTCTTCAGATAATCCGTTTGATAAAAATTCAAGGATTTCATGTGTTTTTTCTTCATTCATCTGAGCTTTTACTTTTTTTAATAATTTTCGATTGAGATAAAGAGGGAAGAAACCCGAAACAAATTCACGAATTTGATCGCTATTTTGCTTTCGGTTATTCTCTATCTCGTTTACTTGCGATAGTAACTGTTCACGTTTGTCTTTTACAAGCCCACCGTTTATCTTAAAATCTCTTTTTAATATATCTAGTCTTTCGTTATGTTGAGCGATCTCAGCTTCATTCTTTTGCAAGCTAGAAAGGTTTGAACTTAATAGTGCATTTAACGTTTCTAGTTCTTCATTTAACGATAGTAGCTTACCTTCGTCATTAGATAGTTCTTGTTGTTCTTTTGACTGTTTCATCAAGTGATCTAAATCAGTTTCAAGGTTTTGAAATACATTAAGATTAAAAAGAACTTTAGCAGCAGAGTAGAGGTGCTCCGCTAACCGGTTATCATTCACGATTCTTGAAATTTCTTCACCGTCAAAAAGACACATATTAAAAAGTTCAGGCGGCATTGTCTCTTTTAATTTTGAGTGATAAGTTTCCTTTTCAAGGTCTGATAAGTGTTCACCATTTTTCATGATACTAAAATGTTCTTTTACTACGTTGTTTGATAAAGTCCAACGGCGGTTAAATTTATAAAAGTTACGTTTGTAATTTTCGACTTCGCTAAATTCCATAATAATTTGGAAGCGATTATCATTTTCTTTTACTGCATTTTTATTTAAGAATGCATATACTTCCTTTAAATACTTTTCATTTTCAGTCATAAAACCATAGGCGAAACAACCAAATAAAGCTAATCTGATTGAATTTAAAAGTGTTGTTTTCCCAGCACCGTTTTCTCCTCCGAACAATATAACATTTTGCTCAGTGGAAGGAATGGAAAGATCTATTTCATTAATACCTCTATAGGCACCGATATTAACTAACGTTAGTTTAGTAAGTTGCATAATAATCCCTCATTATAAATGTAGATAGTCTTGCTTTAAAGCTTTTTCTAACTCTTGCGATAACCCTCTTCTAATTTTGTACCCGCTATATTCACGTTCAATTGAGATTAGTTTCTTTAACAATTTCATATCAACTTGCATTTCTTCACAGAGCAATTCTAGATCTGTTAATTGGTCGGCATCGAATAATGGTTTATCATCATATTCCCAATCTAAATCATAGCCCATTACTTCACGAAAGATCTTTGGAACTAAGTCGCTCCAATCGCCATTTTCTAGCCAGTAACTACGTATTACTTTTAATTCATCTTCACTAATTAATTCGAAATTTTCTTCTTTAGGATGTTTTACCTTAAGTTGTGTTTCGAGTAGCTTTCTTAAGATTAGTTGTCTTGCTTCAAGGGTAAAAGGACCAAGCCCTAAGCGTTGATAACTGTCGCCTTCCTTAATAAGAAGTTTTAGCTCTTTAACAGTCCCAAGGTCGATATTATTTTCGATTAGATAATTTTTTAGTTCCGACTTATCGATCACATCAAATTGAGACAGAGGTATTTGTTGCATTTTCTTTCGGGATTTTTTGGGGATGATTACGTATTGTTCCCCATCAATTAACTCCACTTTTGCATCATTAAAGTAGACTTGTCCGTTCATTCGATATTTTTGTCGGTACTCAGTAACATCTCTTATATCTGATAGCCAATTTCGGAACTCAAGAAGAGGTTTCATCCAATCTTCACCGTTCTCAATAAATCCGTTCAAAGCTTTATCTTCTGTTACAACGGTACAAGTCCAGCATCCAAATCTACTATTTCCGCAGGAGCCAGCTTCTTCCTTAATAGACTTATCAATTACAAGTGGACATTCCCCACTCGAGGAATCCATATATAATTTATGCAATTCCTTGTTGTCATCACCCCAAGGACATTCATAATTCAGTAAATAATGCCAAACATCATCTGTAGTAAAATCCCTTATTGGTGCAAAAACAAAAGCATTTGAAAGAGTAGAGTGACGCATTAATACTTTTCCTTCGACCGTATGAGATTTCATGACATTTGCACGTGTAGCACTCTCATTGTCTCTAACACCTAAAACCATAATAACTTGTCCGAACTTAGAAACTTTATCTAAAATAAAGTTGTTAGCCGGTTCTATTTTTAGTCGATCTGTACACCAACGAAACTTCTGGTTAGGGGATGGATATCCTTTTCCAATAATATTTGCCCAAAAACTCTTTTCGGGTTCAGGTTTAACTTTATGTGTTTCAATAGGTAAACCCATTTCTAAAGCATGATTTTGAACCCTTCTTAATGTACTGTTAATCGAAGAGATAATTAAGGGTGTTTCTACTAGTGTATCTGAAGAAATTACATATATTTTTTTATGAAGTTGCTCTTTCGGTAATTCTGATAAAGCTTCAAATACAAGTTGAATAACTACAGTTGAGTCTTTACCGCCACTGTAGCCTACAACCCAAGGTGTATCGTCAGATAAGTACACCTCTTTAATTTGCTGTTTAGCTGCAGTTAATTTAGGAGTTTCTTTATTCAGTAGATTACTAATGATATTCATATTTAGACACCTATCTTTAATGTTTTTTCTAGTTCCTTTTCTTGTTCAGTAAGTGGTAATGAAAGCTTTTGTTTAATTAGGTTAGCCGTTAGCTGAATTGTTTGATTTGTTTTACTGATTCTACCGCTATGGCCGTATGCACGCCCCATCCAATCTACAGTATTTTCCCTACTCCAGTCAATGGTAGAGAGCTTATTTATATAATCTTTCCATTCGGTCGGGTGGTTTATATATAAGTAATTTCCGATGATTCCAATTGCTTCTAAAAATACTCCGTGGGCGACAACATAGTTGGCTCTAAGTTCTCTAGCAGAAATTTCTTTATTCATTACTTGTTGCCACTCAGTGATAGAGGAGGATAGTTCGATCCAAAATTCATGGATAAACTCTTTTTCAT
>SKOL01000546.1 GCA_007120055.1 Anaerobacillus sp. | reverse complement strand
GCGCCAAAATGCGATTTCAATGCTCCAAAACCGAGTTTCAATGCCCGAAACAAAATTATGTTGTAAATAATGAGGGAACTGTGCAACAAAACACCAGTTGTCGCACTTTAATTACATTATCTGTAAAATACACACATCAAAACGCCGATTGGTGCACAAAAATTACAGCATCTGTAAAATTCACGCTTCAATACGCCGATTTGTACACAGATATTACAGTATCTGTAAAAAACGCGCATCAAAAAAAAGAATAGACGCAAAAAAATACAGTATCTGTAAATGATGTGCAATATGGGAAGAGTGTTTAATCAAAATGTAGCAATCCAATACTCAATTTGAAGCTTTGGATTACTCTTCTCTTGTTTTAAGCTAGGAAGAGTAATCAGTTCTGCGTTTCGAGTACTCTTTTCTTGATTATTTGACTTTAATGACCGCCCGAACCCAACTACTGCACAGTTCCCCCATACTGCACATCAATTATTTGCAGCATTGACGTCGTTTCGGGCATTGAAACTGTTTTTTGGCGCATTGAAACCATAACGTTATTACTCAGGTGGAAAGGGGAGTATAGGTCTCCTTTCGATAGAAAAGTACAGTATCAAGATTTGTTTTTAAAGCCAAATGAATAATCTAAAGTCTTTGACCAGGAACCAACAATACGGTTCCTGGCTTTTCAGTTATACTACCCGTTCACGATCTCTCCACCATTAACATGAATGATTTGTCCGGATACATATGACGAGTCATTCGATGCTAAGTATACGTATGCTGGAGCAAGTTCAAAAGGCTGACCAGCACGTTTCATTGGTGTATTGCTTCCGAAACTAGCAACTTGACTAGCTGGAAAGGAAGATGGAATTAGCGGTGTCCAAATGGGACCGGGGGCAACACCATTGACACGAATACCTTGGCCAACAAGTTGCATTGATAATGACCTTGTAAATGTAACGATCGCGCCTTTAGTTGCAGAGTAATCGACAAGTTGTTCGTGACCGTGATAAGCGGTAACTGAAGCAGTGTTAATGATTGAGCTTCCTTGTTTTAAGTGTGGCAATGCAGCTTTAACAAAATAGAAAAATGAGAAAATATTAATCTGAAATGTGCGTTCTAATTGGGCAGTTGTAATGTTGCTAATATTATTTTGCACGACTTGCGATGCGGCATTATTTACAAGAATATCTAGTTGCCCAAAAGTATTGATTGTGTCCGAAACGATACTGTTACAAACGTTCTCATCAGCGATGTCTCCTTGTAAGACTAAACATTGAACGCCTTTTGCTTCCACTAATTGTTTTGTTTCTTCTGCATCAACTGCTTCGTCTAAGTAGGCAATGGCTATATTTGCTCCTTCTTTCGCGAAGGCGATCGTCACAGCTCGGCCAATACCACTATCTCCCCCAGTAATTAAGGCGACTTTACCGGTTAATTTCCCACTGCCAACATAATTAGGGTCATCAAAGAGAGGTCGTGGCTTCATTTCAGCTTCGATCCCAGGGTGTTTTGTTTGATGTTGTGGTGGAAATGATGATGGTAATTGATTACTATTCATTTGTAACACTCCTCACAATATTCTTTGATAAAAGTAAGTTTTGCAAAATGTAAGTAATTATGCAGGAGATGTGTTTAACGAGACGTTTATACGTGGAGAAGATGAAAAAACGTCATGATGAGGGTTTCAACGAGACGTTCATACGATGGAGAAGAGAAAACGTCACGATGAAAGGGTCAATGTGACGTTCGCGCGATCGCGAATTGAAAAAACGTCACGATAAGAAGTTCAACGTGACGTTTCCACGAATAAGAATGCTATCTGTAAAGATGAAGCGCCGCAGCAACGCCTTTCTAGCTTACAACTTCACTGCGTTACCAGTATTCGCAGATTCATAAATACCTGCTACTATTTTTTGCAATGTAACTCCTTGTCTCGGGTTACTCGGCGGTTCTGTTTCTGTAAAGATACACTGAACAAAGTCATGAATTTGTTTCGTATGTAAGCTATAACTTGGTAAATAAGCAGGAGTTGTATCTAATAGGACACCGTGTTTTTCTTGGTATATTTTCAATGGGAATACATCTGCGCCCCCTTGGTCGCCAATAATCGAAACTTGCATTACATCGTCTTTTTCAACGTTAGCGGCAAAAGCTGATTCTAGCATAAGTGTTGCGCCATTTTTAAACGTAATCATTGCGTTAGCCATGTCTTCTACGGAAAAGTCTTTCCAATCCCAATCTCCTAACAAACCGACACCAGGCCTATTTCCAAGCTTTTCATAGGTGGTTCCGAGTACTGTATCTGGCTCAGGGTAGTCCATTAAGTAAAGAGCTGTGTCAAGCATATGGACACCGATATCGATCAGCGCTCCGCCTCCTTGGAGTTCTTTGTTCGTAAAAACACCCCATCCTGGAATGCCGCGCCTCCGCATAGCGGTAGCTTTTGCAGAGTATATTTCGCCTATTTCATTTGCTTCTATGAATTTTTTCAATGTCATCACTTCTGGTGCGTAACGATAATGAAACGCATAAGCTAAAATTTTACCCGCTTTTTTTGCTGCTTCTTCCATCGCGACTACCTCTTCAACCGTTATAGCAGGTGGCTTCTCGCATAAAACGTGGCAGCCTTTATTTAAAGCGGCAATCGCTTGCTCTGCATGGAATTTATTTGGTGTGCAAATACTGACGGCGTCTAATTCAATTTCATTAAGCATCGTCTTGTAATCTTGATAAACGTGTGGAATTTGAAATTTATCGGCACAAGTTTTTGCTTTTTCAACTGTTCGATTAGCAACAGCGGTAACCTCAACATTTTCACAACTTTGATAACTTGGAATGTGAGCCCCTTTTGCTATTTCTCCGGTACCGATAATTCCAATCCGTAATGGCTTTGTCATAAAATCCTCCTATTTTTAAATCGATAGTAATTTAAAGTATAATCGTATCAAACGCTATTATAGTAGTAAAATTATAAGAGGTGAAATCATGCCGAAAAAAGAAAAAGGTTTACAGCGAGGTTCACAAATTCCAGCATTTACACTTGATGGTGTTGATGGGAAGACGTATACTGCTAATCAATTTAGAGGAACACCATTTTTATTATATTTTTTACGAGGGACGTTTTGACCAAACTGTCGCAAGCAGCTCGTGCAGTTGCGTGAAAATGCCCCGAAATACGATGGGGTAGGTATCAAAATAGTTGTAATTGCAGGTCAAAAAAAAGAATCAGTAGCTAAATGGCTTTCAGAAAATCCGATGCCGTTTCCATTTTTAATTGATGAGGATCGTGCGGTAATGAAAGCTTTTGATGTGTATAACCGAATTAACATTGACTCATTCCGTTTAGCTCATCCGAGCTTATTTTTTATCGATGAACACGGCAAGGTTGTTTATAGTTACGTTAGTTCTAACCAATTTGATCGTCCTAAAGATCAAGATGTTTACAATGAAGTACAGCAATATTTAATAGAGTGAATTTAATAATTACGAGTGAATTTCATAATTACCACAAATGAGCCAAACCACGTAATATAGAGTTTGCAAATGGTTTTGACGCAACTATATATTGGTCTTAGTGGCGGGAATAAAGAATTTTGATATTCACTGAATAAAAAAAGAAAACTAATTGAGTAAATTTCCTAATTATCTGAATTGAGCCATATTAAACTATATGTAGTTGCCGGCTGCTTAACGTAATTACATATAGATACTTAATGCGATTATAAAAAATATGAAATTTATTATATGAAAATCTATATTAATTTTGTAATATAAACAAAAATCTCGGACTTCAAGTTCGAGTTTTTTGTTGAAAATTCGAATGGTTATTTTAAACTTGTTTTTAATATTTCCTCTTTAAAACATTGAAAATATTGATATATCTATGGTTTAAAATCCCGCCCAAAAGGGAAATGTGTTTTTGGGTATATGCAATACTGTTGAAATGTGAAATAATTGTGAAGAAAATTGTAACAAAATAGTCAATATTAGTACATATTTTATCCTGTTAGTTCCATTACAATGATGTTAACAGTGAAAAATATCACAGCGGAAATGTTAAAAGTGTGTATAGGTGAATTTCGCTTTCATATATTTACACTGTTTATCAAAATAACTACCGATTGTTCATGATTGAACAAAAGGAAAAATGTTTCATTGGGAGGGGGATTTTTAAATGTTTGAAATGTTAGACCTTGTTACATTATCAAGGCTACAGTTTATGTTTACCGTCATTGTCCATTATCTTTTTGTACCATTAACGATCGGTCTAGCGGTACTCATTGCTTACATGGAATTTAAGTATTGGAGAACGAGTAATCCTTTGTACGATAAGATGGCTAGGTTTTGGACGAAATTATTTCTTGTTAATTTTGGTGTAGGACTTGCGACAGGGATTACGATGGAATTTCAGTTCGGAATGAACTGGGCGGCATACTCACGTTTTGTCGGTGATATTTTTGGCGCGCCACTTGCAGCCGAAGGGGTATTTGCCTTCTTTTTAGAGTCAACGTTTATCGGTCTTCTCGTTTTCGGTCGAAATAAAATTTCAAAAGGGATGCGCTTTTTTGCAGCGCTAATGATTTCACTAGGAACGACACTATCTTCATTTTGGATCATCGCTGCGAACTCTTGGCAACACACACCTGCTGGGTTCATTATTAATGAAGAAATGAACCGTGCGGAAATGGTTAACTTTGCAGAAGCCATTTTTAACCCGTCAACAATGGTTCGCTTTTTTCATGTTCTGCAAGGTGCTTACGTACTTACAGCATTCTTTGTCATCGCGATTAGCGCTTATTACTTACTAAAGAAAAAGAACATTCCACTTGCTAAAGAATCTATGAAAATAGCAATTGTTTTCGGGCTTGTTTTTTCAATCACGCAAGCATTTTCAGGTCACTCACATTCCGTTTTAGTTGCAGAAACGCAACCAGCGAAATTAGCAGCATATGAAGCGCATTGGGAAACAGAGAGTAATGCACCACTGTTACTTTTTGCAATACCAGACTATGAAAATGAAACGAATAAATTTGAGATTGGAATTCCTGGGTTATTAAGTTATTTAACTCACGGTGACACAAGTGAGCCAGTCACAGGCTTAAAAGAAATTCCAGCGGATGAGCGCCCGCCGATCTTAGGCAACTTTATTTCTTTTCGTATTATGGTTGGTTTAGGTATGGTATTTATGCTATGGACGATCTTTTTAGCGTTTAAGATGCGTAGAGGTACTCTCTATGACAATACATTTGCGCTCAAAGCTTCGTTGTTATTGTTGCCAACCCCTTATATCGCTAATACTGCTGGCTGGGTTGTTGCAGAGTGGGGAAGACAACCGTGGATCGTCTACGGTGTACTACGAACCGCTGATGGTGTTTCGCAACTAACAACGACACAGTTGTTTATATCAATGGGGTTATTCGTTAGTATCTATAGCTTCCTTTTATATCTAATGATTTATTTAATGGTCAAAGAAGTGAAGAAGTTCGATATGGATACGGCCTTTACTGACGGGAAAAAGGAGGTCACGGCATAATGGATTTAAATGTTATTTGGTTCATTCTTCTAGGTGTATTAATTATCGGTTACGCTGTATTAGATGGCTTCGATTTAGGAGTTGGTACGCTTTTCTATACGCTTGGTAAAACGAAAGAAGAAAAGAAAACATTAATTAATTCAATTGGACCTGTTTGGGATGGTAATGAAGTTTGGTTATTAACCGCTGGTGGTGCTTTGTTTGCGGCATTCCCGTTTGTGTATGCAACGGTATTTAGTGGTTTTTACTTTGCGATGTTACTCGTTTTATTCGGATTAATTTTCAGAGCGATAGCGGTAGAATATTATTTTAAAACTGAAGATGATCCTCATATGCAAAAGTTGATGGGAAGACTATTTTTCATCGGTAGTTTATTACCTGGTCTTTTATTTGGTGTAGCAATGGGGAATGTCGTTGTCGGAATTCCAATGGATGAGATGCAAAACTATTCTGGTACGTTTTTCGCTCTATTAAACCCATATGCACTGTTACTCGGTATCGTCGGTTTGATTGGCTTTTTATTACAAGGTACAGCGTATACGATTTTAAAAACAGATGGTGATTTGCAAAAACGAGCGATTCGATTAACGAAAGTTTTCAGTTATGCGATTATTGTTGCTTGGTTAGCAGGAACTTTAACAGCACAAATTTATGCACCACATATGTTTACTAACTATTTTAACTATCCAGTTTTATTTATCATTCCGTTGACAACCGTTGCAGCATTAATTGCGATCCCAATGTTTCTTAAAATGAAACATTACGGAAGACTTTTTGTTGCAAGTTCATTAGTAATTATTACAAAAATCGGAACGTTAGCTGCAGGGATGTTTCCTAACCTTGTTTTTTCAGCGAATTCGGCGCCAAACTTAACGATATATAATGCATCATCTACTGACCTAACGTTAAAAGTAATGTTTATTATTGCACTTATTGGGATGCCTTTAGTAATTATTTATACGATTTACGTTTATTACGTATTTCGTGGTAAGGCAACACCGGAACGTTCTGGGTATTAAAATATGATGAATAAGAGGTTGAACGAGGAGG
>SKOL01000329.1 GCA_007120055.1 Anaerobacillus sp. | reverse complement strand
TTCAAAACGCTGCTTATAAATGAAGCCATCACGTTTTATCGTGACTTCAAGCCATTCTGAAAGAGCATTTACGACGGACGCGCCTACTCCGTGAAGACCTCCACTCGTCGAATATCCACCTTGTCCAAACTTTCCTCCCGCATGAAGGACAGTTAAGATGATTTCTGGAGTTGGTTTTCCCATTTTATGCATTCCTGTGGGCATACCACGACCGGCGTCTTCTACACTAATACTATTATCTTTATGAATGGTAACTTTAATTTCATTACCGAAACCCGCTAACGCTTCGTCAACGGCATTATCAACAATTTCATATACGAGGTGATGTAAGCCCCTCGCGTCAGTACTTCCGATGTACATCCCTGGGCGTTTTCTTACTGCTTCAAGCCCTTCTAGTACTTGGATGGCATCGTCGTTATATTCAAACTTTGATTTCGTTGCCAAATAAAATGACTCCTTTCGTAACTAATAGATGATGTTCAAAAATTATGAAATTCATTCAGTTAGTAAAAAATTAATATAATTGCAGTTTCATTAAATTAAATATAATACGAACGAGTGTTTCTATCAATGAAAATATTTCCTCATCTTCATTACTGTAATACTGTCCTTATTTACAATAATGCTTAAATCCTTATTTTTCAAGCTTGTTTTTAATTAAAACTAAAAAGAGACTGTTCGAAAATTGTCGAATCACTTGAAAGGTGATCTATATGTTGATTCCTGATCTAGAAATAACTCTACATATAGTATTCAAGTGGCTGACGTTTTGATTTTCGAACAATCTCTTTTCTTATTTCAAAATTATTTCGTTAATGCATGTTCTACTTTAATGCAGCGGTCCATAATTACTTTCATATCATTCTTTTTTAAATAATCATACGCTTCATCATTTGCGACACCAAGTTGTGCCCAAAATACATTTGCGCCAATCTCAACTGCTTCTTTTGCAATATCTGGGAGGAATTCACTTTTACGAAACACGTTGACGATATCTACTTTTCCTTCAATATCTTTTAAAGAAGATACTGCTTTTACACCAAGAGCCTCCTCGATCACAGGGTTTACAGGAATAATTTCATACCCTGCATTTTGCATCGCTTCGGAAACCATGTACGATGTGCGGTCAGGTTTATTCGATAGACCAACAACAGCGATCCGTTTCGAATTTGATAAAATTTCTTTAATTTCATTTCTTTCCGGATTAATCATTGTCAAATCACTCACACCTTCGCTTAAAATATATTACCCACAGGAGTATTATAACGAAAATTCAGTAAAAAAGCCAAGTTTTTCTAACTTGAGTGAATTTCATAATATCCAAAAAAGGGTCACATCAAACAATATATAGTTTGCGAATGGTTTTGACGCAACTATATATTGATCTTAGTGACAAAAATAATGGATTATGAAATTCATTAACAGGACTCTTTCACAATGAAAATCGGTATTTTGACTTTCTTTACGACTTTATAGCTAACACTTCCTAACACATATTGTTGAAGTGCTGTTAACCCTCGACTACCGATGACTAAAACATCGTAATCACCACTATTAGCGTAGGAAATGATCTCCTGTATCACATCACCTGTAATGACTTCAACTGTATAGTCAACATTCCCTTTGTTTAGCAGCTCTTTCGTACGAACCAATTGGTCATAAGCTACACTTTCTTTTTGAAAAAAAGATAGCTTTTTAAAGCTCTCAGGAAGTGCATCAACAATATGAAGCAATGTAAGATGAGTTTCTTGACATAATTTTGCTAAACTAATCGCTTTTTCAGTTGCAAACATAGAAGCTCTTGAGCCGTCAGTCGCTAGTAATATATTTTTAAACATAACGTTGCCCCCAATGATGAATAGAAACTCGTTTTCATAAAAACTACACAAGGATAAAAACTATTTATTACATACATATGCAAAAATAATTAAAATTCCTCAATCGAGTGAATTTCATAATTAACTTAATTGAGCCATATCAAACTAAATGTAGTCGCGCAAGGGTTTACGCGACTATATTTAGTTACTTAATGGCGAAAATATTGAATGATGAAATTCATTAAATCATTAGGGGATTTCTACAAATTATCTATTTGTAGTTGCTCTAATTCGCTCGCAACTACAAACTTTTTGATATGGGCACACTTTAATAATAAAAAGAATTTTATTCAACTGCTTCATTATTTAACACTGAATTTAGAGCTTCCCAGCTTTCATCGTTTGTAAAAAAGCGATTCCAAGAAGCAACTCCAGCCAAGTTATAGTCATGAACCATTTGTCCACGTTTCGCAATTGAATCGGCATTTTCAATCCAAATTTTATACGTAGCTCGCTCATTCTCATCATAATACTCTACATAATCTTGACCGCTCGTCTCATCTAATACGGGTGTTAATTCACGTTCTTCCATCCACTCCTCCACAGCTCGCATGCTTAAGGCGCGTGATGAAACCTCGATATTTCCACCTTCTGTTTCTCTTTCTTCCCAAATTCTTGTGTAGGTTGGAATCCCTAAAATTAGTCTTTCATTTGGTATTTCTTCGAGAAGCCTTTCTAAATTGCGCTCCACCCAAGGAAATGAGGCAACACTTCCAGCGATCGGTGATGTTCCCCAATGTTCATCATAGGCCATAACGACCATATAATCGACAATTTCAGCTAAAGCTTTGCGATCATAAAACATCGACCACATCTCACTTGAGGAAATAAACGTAATATCCATCGAAATGATCAACCCTGCTTGATGGGCTAAAGCCGTTAATTCTCTAACGAACTGCGTCACTAAATCTCGATCTTTTAAGTACACATTTTCAAAATCTACGTTTATACCATCTAGATCATACATTTCACTATATTGTAATAGCTGCCTAATCATTTTTTGTCTCGATTCAAAGTTTTGTAAGGCCACATGGGTTTTGTCAGGATCAAAATCATTAGAAAATAAACCCCAGATTTGATAACCACGATCTTTTGCCCAATCAACATAAGTCATTGATGCTAGACTATGAATATCTCCTTCTTCATTTTTTAACTTAAACCATGTCGGTGAGACGACATTTATTCCTGGCATTTCAGGTAATTCGTTCGTATCTGGATTCGCTGAGTATACCGCTTCCCACGTTAAGTTAATCGGTGATTCAGGGTAATGTAATTGTCGAAATTGGTCATCACGTTCAATTGTGACGACACTCGTTTCGATATTTTCTATAACATCTTTTTTTATAAACCCGGAAATCCCAATCTCATTTCGCACGAAGTAATGACCTTCTTCTTCGCTCATTATATATACTTTTTCACCTTGATCGACTTTTGCATAGTAATCTGAAAAGTAACTCGGTTTTGTTTTCAAACGGAGTTCTCTATGTTTCGTATTTTCTTTAACGATGCCGGTAGTTTGCTCTTCTCCATCGGATGAAATAACGACACTACCAACTTCCGGATAAAAGTTGTAGTGAATAGGATAAATGTTTTCTAGTTGGTCCATTTCAACATACAATTCCTCATTTGACGTAATTAACGTCTCTACTTCAATGTTAAAAGATTGCTCATTGACAAATTTCTCTAATTTTTCAATAGGAAAACGTAAAATATTTTCATTTGAAATAATAATGACGGACTCAGTATCTTCATCAAAAGTTACGCCGTCATCTAAATAATCGGAGATCAATTGTAAAGGAATATACAACTGGTTATTTTCGTATAATGCTTCCTTTTCATATATTTCACCTTGAAAAATAATCGGATTCTCTTTTTGAAAATATGAAACTTGTTTTTGTTGCGATTCAAAATAGTAGTACATACTAAAAAGTGCTATTAAAAATATCGTTGTTATGCTCAACACGATAAGTAATAACGGGATTTTCGACTTTTTGTGCGTCTCTTTTCTTGACCTTTTCGACATCTTTCTCCCCTCCTTGTTACATCATAAGGGATAAAGATACCTTTTTAAAGGGGTAACTGCACATTATAGTTTGCAACATAAAGTCGGGCGAGGACTCTAACCAACTAGCCACTAACCAACAAACCAACTTCCACACAAAAAGAGATAAGCAGTTTTATTAAACTACCTATCTCTCATGTAACCGTTTACTTATGAGCGCTCAACGATTAATGCTGTACCTTGTCCGCCACCGATACAAAGCGTCGCTAGACCTGTACGAGCATTTTGTCGTTCCATTTCGTATAATAGCGTTACTAAAATTCTTGCGCCAGAGGCACCAATTGGATGACCTAGAGCAATGGCCCCACCATTGACATTAACTTTCTTGTCATCTAGTTCTAACCCTTTTCCAACGGCTACTGCTTGAGCTGCAAAAGCCTCATTTGCTTCTACGAGATCAATGTCGCCAATCGTCAAATTAGCTCTTTTTAACGCTTGTTCTGATGCTGGAACAGGTCCATATCCCATAATTTTCGGATCAAGCCCGGCATTTCCATAAGACTTAATCGTTGCTAGAGGCTTTAAGCCTAATTCGTCAGCTTTTTCTTTCGCCATTAAGACAATCATCGCAGCTCCGTCATTAATTCCGGATGCATTCCCTGCTGTTACTGTCCCATCTTTTTTAAACGCCGGACGAAGCTTTGCTAGTTTTTCAATCGTCATTCCACTCTTCGGATACTCGTCTTTATCAACGACTACATGATCACCTTTACGTTGTGGGATTGATACAGGGACGATCTCATCAACAAACTTCCCGGCTTTTTGTGCTGCTTCCGATTTTAACTGACTATTAAGAGCAAATTCATCTTGCGCCTCACGTGAAACTTCCCACTTTTCAGCTACATTTTCAGCAGTAATTCCCATATGGTATTGGTTAAACGCATCCGTTAATCCGTCATGGACCATAGTATCGACGACCTTACTATCACCCATACGCATTCCCCAACGAGCATTTTTCATCATATAAGGAGCGTTACTCATACTTTCCATACCACCAGCTAATACACAATCTGCATCACCCAGCATAATAAATTGAGCTCCCATACTTACTGTTCTTAGCCCAGACCCACAAACTTTATTAATTGTCGTTGCCGATGTAGTTTCTGGAATACCTGCGTTTATGGCAACTTGTCTCGCTGGATTTTGCCCTAAACCGGTAGATAAGATATTACCTAAAAGAACGTCATCTACTAGGTCAGGACTGACACCTGCACGATTTAAAGCTTCTTTAGCGGTAATTACCCCTAAATCTACCGCTGATAATGATGATAAAGCACCACCGAAATTACCAATCGCAGTTCTTGCTGCACCTACAATAACCACTTCTCTCATTGCTACTCCCCCTTAAAAAATTAATAGGATAACCTGAGTGAATTTCATAATTACCTAGATTGAGCCATATCGAACTATAGGTAGTTGCAAGCGAATTAACGCAACTACATATACATATGTAATGGCGATAATATTGAATTATGAAATTCATTAACCTTTCTAAATTTTAACATAATTATTTAAAATAGCCTATCCTATTAATGCATTTTTCTAAATTTTCATACAAAAAGCTCATGACGATGTATTGTTACCTTTTATCGTGTAAAAGGCGGGTACTTTCCCTCACTTCACCTTGACCTTCTACCGAATCTCAGACGTTCGTTCCGCAAAAGCACCCGCCTTTTTTCATACAAAATCTCATGACGACACACCACCACTAACTAATTTTGATAAAGTCGTGCAATATATTTTCCAACTTTCCAACTTTCTGCATTCCAACTAGTCAGCAACAAACTAACAAACCAACCATCTTTTTCATGGTTACTATTTCCATTTAACCTGTTTTTACTGTAGAATTAATGTATACATAAAAATACGTTAAGGAGCCGTTATGAATTCCATATATAGCCATACGCCAATTTATAAACGAAAAAAACGTAAACAACCAATTAAGTTGCTGATCATCACGTTCATATTCGGGTTAGTAATCTCTATTTTCGCCATTCCTTTTACAAAGGACCACTCACGAAATGTGAAACCATTTTTTAAGGAACTAGATACACCCATCGTTATTGCGCACCGTGGCGGAAGCGCTTTCCCTGAGAATACATTGGCTGCTTTCGAGCATTCTGAAAAGATCGGTGTTGATGTATTAGAATTTGATATTCACATGACAAAGGACGGTCACCTCGTCGCCATTCATGATTTTACTGTTGATCGTACGACGAACGGAACAGGGGAAGTAGATTCTTTTACACTCGAGGAATTACAGCAATTAGACGCTGGATACTACTTTACTGATCGTGAAGGAAATTATCCTTTTCGAAACGAAGGGATTACGATCCCTACCGTTGAGGAAATTTTCGAGCAATTTTCGCATATGGATATGAATATTGAAATTAAAGCACAATACCCAAAAGCTGGTCCGTCTGAAATCGAAGCAAAACTTTGGCAACTTATTCAACAGTACGAAATGAAAGATAAAGTTTTACTTGCTTCCTTTGAGCAAAAAATCATTAATAAATTTAACCAATTAGCAAATGGACAAGTTGCGATTAGTGGCGGGAAAAACGAAGTGACGAAGTTTGTATTACTAAATAAGTTTTTTTTATCAAAGTTATATAATCCAAAAGTAGACGCACTCCAAATGCC
>SKOL01000428.1 GCA_007120055.1 Anaerobacillus sp. | reverse complement strand
TGATTATTTCGATCATTACTCATATTTTACACCTCACAAACAAAGAATATATGTTCTTTTTTATTTTAAAACAGGAACGTATGTTTGTGAATATATTTTGTTTAGAAATTTCAGAAAAATAAGTTTCACAGGAGGGGTATTGAAACAAGAGTTATCGGGGGGATCACTAGCACCTAATATTAATAAAAGGAATTTGCAAGTTCGTGTCGAAAATAATTAAATCGCATATAAATTGAAGAATTTTATTCCTACGCATATTAGGATTGTCAGTCAGTGAATATAAATTTTTTCAGTGTAATTGAATTAAATCGAAACATCCATTTGTAGGAGGATACAAAATGCTAGAAGTTCTTTTAATAAGTAGTGTGGCAGCCGGAGGATTCGTAGCTGTTCAAAAATTTCGAGAGAAAAAATTAATTCAGAGTGTTCAAGAGCAGTTACCGGCGGATAACACTCTTATTTGGGAACGAAAAAATAATACAATTAATAATAATGCTCGTAATGATCATATGAAAACAAACAGAGTTTCATTAAAGGAAGCTGCCGCAATCGGTGCTATAGGGAGTATTCCTTCACTATATTATTTAAATCAAATCGACCCTCATGTACTTGAAGCTATAGATTATGCTCATACCGATGATTTGAGTTCGTTTAATGATCTCCATAACCTTATTTCAGATAAGTATTTAGATGTATTTAATACGGCTTCTGCCGACGGGTGGATTACTAGATTAGAAGGTTACGTCATGGAACAGTATACCGTTGATGTTTTAGAAAAGTTAGGTCACGATGTAGAAATGTCTCCATCTACGACGACAGAAGGTTGGGATATTACTGTTGATGGCGAACCGTGGCAAGTTGTTGGTGGTTTTACACCGTCGGTTATTTCTGAGCATTTAAAAGACTATCCAGATGTACCAGTGATTACGAATTCTAATTTAGCAGCTCAATTTTCTGACCATTTAATGGTTCACAGTATTGATGATATTTCTGGAGATATGATCAAGCAAACAACGGAAACCTCGGTTCAAGCTGTTGACCATTTAGATTCTACGTTCGGTGTAGGGATTCCTGTTGTAACAGCGATTACTTCTGGTTATCGAGAGTTTCATTTGTTACAAAAAAAGCATACAGACGTTGTTAGCTCAATGAAAAATGCAAGCTATGATATCGCCGGAACTGGAGGTGGTGGCTTAGCTGGAGCGCAGGCCGGTGCATTAGTAGGAACTGCAGTTGGTCCAGTTGGAACGGTAATCGGAGCAGTTGCTGGTGGTATTGCCGGTGCAATGGGAGGACGTGCAGTCTCTAATAAGTTTAAAGAGAAGAATTTTAATGAAGCAATCACATCTTTTGATGACCAAAAAGAAAGAAGCGAAAAGATTATTGATCAAAAAAATCAACAAGTAAAAGAACGATTAAGAAAAGACTTTACTAAAGTAAATGACCAACTTAACGATGCACAAGAAGATCTAAAAACACATTACAGCCAAAAAGTTAGTGATTGTAAGAGAAATATTGAATTCAAGCAAAGGCAATTCGTGACAATGACACCGAGAGTGCTTCAGGAAATTAAAGTTGAATTAAAAGAGGCTGAGCGTGAGTTAATGAAAGAATACCAAAAGCCGAGCTCTATAAAAAGATGGCTATTTCCATCCATCGAAGATATATATTATGCGATGGCGAAATCGTGGTTCAAAGAACGCTATAAAGCTATCGACGAAGCGTATGAAAGATTTAAAATAATTCCTGTAAATAAAAACGAGATTCAAAAACGCTACCAAGAAATTATAAATTTCTTTGAAAACAACAGTGCTAATAACGACTTATTAGAAAAATCATTAAAAGACATTATAGAGTCAACACATTCAGTAGACGATGTAAGAAAACAAATGAAAAAGGATTTCTTTTGGCATATTGCCAAAGCTGAAGAAAAAGTACGTCATGAAACGAAAAAATCTTTTAATGAGATCGGCAAAGAAATAGAAAAGCAGAAGAATAATATCCAAGAAAAATTTGAAAAAGTAAAAACAGAAGGGCGGAAGCTTGGGAAAGACTTTGAGTAATCGATTTTCAGGCCGTGACCCGATTCCAAATAGGCTAAAGACCGGCAACAACTGCCGGTCTTTAGTCAATGGATAATCCCCAAGCGGACAGGGGGACAGTACCTTGTCCCGAAAAAAATGAAGAGGATGACTGTAAAATCAATGTCACTAAACTAGAGATATACGTGAGAGAATTTTCATTGAGTATTTGTCTCTTTGCTTTCATTTTTGGTTTTATGAAAGGCATGCCAAAAAAGAGCACCCACTCAGGTGCCCTTTACAAACTATCATCTTATATTGTAGCCACCGAACTAATGCAGCTGGGGAGCGATCTCCAGTACTTGAATAGTCGGGTTCGATAAAGAAATTAGTTATGAATAATATTCCGAAAACGGCAGTTAATACTGCTCTTAGTACTCTTCAGTGATGGTGATATTTCCATAAAAGAAAAATTCCGATTGGAGCAATGGTAAATAGTAATACCCAGGCGAACCATTTTTTCTGCCAAAACCTGCTCTTAATAGGTGTTAAGTGAGTGGAGCTTGTGTTGTGTTCGTTCCAGTGATTTCGATCTGGAAAAGATCGATCGTTTTCACTTTGTATTTGGGAGTTTTCCATTGTTATTTTTTTCTTGAGATTTTCAAACTCTTCGTTTGTTAAAACACCGTCTTTTCTTAAGTTTGATATTTTTTCAAGCTTATTGATCATATCATCAGATGAATTCAAGCTTTGCATCCTCGTATTTTGTTCTGAGTTAAAAGTCCTTAACCTTACGAACTCTGCAAAATCTTGAACATAATCTTTACTAATCTCACTAATTTGTGCTTTACTTCCGACAGAATAAATCGTGATTTTTCCAAACATGAATCCGGTTTCATATTGGACCGAGCTTATAATGTCGTAGGAAAAATCTTCTACTTGCATGTTAGATATTGTGAAACATTACTGTGAAACAAGAAATTTCGGGGAGTGACAGGCACGAAAAAAAACACCATTTGTATAGCACTCCTGGAATTTACGAGAACTCGTGTAACATAGCTGTAAATAAAACTTTTTGGGGACACTTAGTAGAGAAAGGGAGATTTTAACTGGGACAATGAACCTGTCCCCGGTCCTGTTATAGTAATCTTAAGATTGAGAAACTATAAACGATGAGAAGAAAAAGGCCCTGTTAGGAAAGTATTTGAGAAGAGGATATTAAATATCGCTGCTGAAAATTACTTTTCAGCAGCATAGGGGGCGGTTCTCCTTCACCAAAAGAAACAAAACCGTCTCCTTGCTTCGATAGAAATTATATTATTTATATGAGGATGGTCTTTATGCGAGCATTTATTGATGCATGGCGAAAAAAATTTGATGACAGAAAATATTCAAGAAAGTTTTATAGTGATACATTAAACAAAATTTCTCAAGCTAAAAACAGTACAGAATTGGGTAAACATATTATCCACTTTCTTCATTGGAAAGATGGGAAATTGTTTGAGGATAGAAATTGAGGATAGAAATGGTTCTTATGAATTAGAGGGGTTGAGGTATACATTCAATAATGTGAAGCCAAATACATATAATCCCAAAAAACATGAAGTCATTTTAACTTCAACTGAGTTTTATTCTTGGGCTAAAAATATAATGAAACATAAAGTGTTCGATTCTTCACAAGTACTTTGTTTAAAAGGTAAGCCTTTTCCATTATGGAGTAACAATGCTATTGTAATCCCTTCCTTTGTTTTACATATACTAAATCCAACTGTCTACCCATTGTATGATCAACATGTCGAACGAGCAAAAAGGGTATTACTTTCTGAAGAGGCCAACAAAGATGCTACACCCTTAACGATATCAACATATGAATCTTATCAAGCTTTTTTTCAAGAATTTATAGAAGAAAATAAGGGAAGAGAAGATGTGATCAATTTTCAATATATTAAGCAAGTGGATGAAGCGCTATGGAGTTTTGGAAAGTTCATGAAAAGCTATGAGTTTTCAAAACAACCACAACAAAGCAGCTACGGAAACACTTCATCTAAAACCACCTTTACTCCAGATAAAATATTTAAAGAGCGTGTTTTCGAACTCATTGAAAAAGGATTAAGTCAGGGGAAGGCAATAAGAATGGCAGCAGAGGAGCGAAACGTTCAATTACCCAAAAGCTATTATCAATACCCTGGATCGATAATATACAGTTGGAGGAAACAGAATAATTAAAGACTGTAAAAAATATAAATTAGATGACGTTTTTAGGCGGATGACAGGAAATAATAAAAAAAAATAGTACGTGAAAGGTCGCTTACTCTTAAAGAGTATGTCGAGTCATTGGACAAGTAATGGGTACTCTAAAAAAATAGGAGAGATTTACAAACATGAATAGTGCGCAAATATACATATTTAGTATGGCTGTAAATACTTTGGTAAATAGCATGAGCATGCAAGCAGCTAATCAGGAAAAGCAAATTAATAATGAAAAACCGCTTTATTCCGAACGAGACTTTCTGCAATTATTAATAGACAATCGAATTTATGAATCAGCACTAATCGAGGACTTAACAGGAGAGGACGCAAAAAATTCGCAAAAGAAAAAGGATGATAGCCTTTTTTCTGATTAAATTAATCTGAGTACTTATTTCATAATAAATTCATGAGGAGTTAAGGGTGTACCGACATAAAAAAATGGTGAGGACAACGTCGTGAGAAAAATTTGGAATTTCTACATCAATTTTTTAGAGAAAATAATAAGGCATATGGAGAAAGTTCAGAAACGCTTGTATGACCTAGATCCACCTTATCATGGGTCGGTTCCAGGAATTGTAAAAACTTTCACCTATGTTAATGATACGACGAGGCCTAATTCGAAATATGCTCCTTTATACGACTTCCTAAAGGATTACCCTAAAAACAAAGTAACATTATCATTTCAAGAAATAGAAGAAATTATCGGTGCACCCTTACCTAAGTCGGCCACAGGCATGCGATCTAGAACATGGTGGGCAAATTCTATTAGCCAATCCTATGCCAGGTGCTGGATGAATGCGGGATGGAATGTGGACACAGTGAAAGAATATTCCGGCAAGGTTGTTTTCTGGAGAAAAAAACGACCTTTTGGCTATTGATGAAAGATTATGGCATTAAAGCTATCCAGCTACTAAAAAACAACCCTGATTTGGCTAGCAATAAAACCGAATTATGGAATCGTGTTTTAGAAGGAGAGCAAAAATCTCACAATGCCCAAATGGATGTCGTACTTTCATTGTGGAACAATCATTTAATTAGCTTTAGGAATAAAAGCATCTAGATTTGTTCTTTTCGCGTGCTGTACTTATAGACGGTGGTTTAGAAGAAGAGCGTTTACTTACATTGCTTAGCAAAGTCTTCTAAACAATATTTCAGAAGAGGAGAATGTTGAAGTTCTTATTGAAAGGGCAATGGCTGTATATAAAGCAATGAAAAAAGAGCATTTCTTCCTGACTGCAGAAAGCACGGGAATTCAAACAACGATCGAATCAATTATTCAAGCTCAACAAGCAACAATGGTAGCTGTGATTGCCGGATCATCAGCTGCTGCGGCAAGTAATTCTTCATAACGTAGGTTGTTGGGCTGCAGTTTTTACGTTTTTGTTTAATACAGGTTAAAAGTTAAGTGCTGGGCACTTAACTTTTTTGGCGATTATTTATTTTCCAATATTATTTTCTTAACCTCTTTTTCCGATAATTGGGTGACTGTAATGATTGTTTTCATGTCACAACCTTGGTCAAGCAAGCGGAATATCATTTCTTTCCGTTCCTTCTCAATGCCTTTTTGAATTCCTTCTTCTATGCCTCTTTCGATTCCTTCTTCAAACCCTTTACGTTGCCATGAGTTCATAAGTTCCACGACTTTCACCCTTTCATCTTTTTCTAAAAGCTGAACATCCTCTTCTAAATTGATAGGTAGATAGCACTCAAAGAAACCAGAAATTAAGGCCATTCGCGCTTTATCGTACCTTGTTCTAAGTTTAATTAGCATCCGAAAGAATTCTCGCTTTAACTCAGCCTGCTCTGTTTTTGTGTAGTTCATCTTACTTAATAATGCTGCAGTTACTGGGTTTTCATCTTTTATATATTCTCTCCAGTTCTTTTTGTTTAGTTCTAGCGTTAAGAACTCGAATTGCATAATTGGTAATGTCGGTATTGATATTTGGAATGTGTTAGGTTCATTTTTTCTTTCATCATAACTAAACAAAGCAATTGGAATAATCGTTTTTCGATGTTTTTCATATAGTCGGCTAAAGTAGATAAACATCCGCTCAGCGAAGTCTTTTTGATAATAAGCTTGGGTTTCTGTATGAACGATAATCGCTACATCTTTCCCTTTTAGTTTCGTTTTCACAAGGATGTCTACGCGCCGTTCTTCGCCTTTAATTATATCAGTGAAAAGTTCTTCTGACAAAAAGGT
The DNA here is from genome assembly GCA_007120055.1 of Anaerobacillus sp. The sequence continues at coordinate 125 of SKOL01000428.1, read as the reverse complement.
AAGTTCACTAAAATCAATTTCTTCATATAATTTGGGGTAAAAAGCCATGATGAATTCTTCGAAAAAATGGATAATTAGATCCTTAAACCAACGATCATGATTATTTCGATCATTACTCATATTTT
>SKOL01000554.1 GCA_007120055.1 Anaerobacillus sp. | reverse complement strand
CGTTAATGAGCTGGAATCAAGAATATAGAGCACCTCAAATTTATCGTTTTTTAGGCCCAACGATACCGATTTTATTCATTGTTACTTTGATTAATCAATCGGCGCTTATTTTCGGTTTAGCTATGTTACTAACATTATTGATCGGTCTAAGTAGCTATTATTTAAAGTACTCCTATAAAAATACAACAATTCCAGATGAAACTGAAATTGTGCGTATGTTTCCAGAAGATAAGTCTAGCATTACCATTCCGATTGAAAACCAAGGTAAGTTTCCTATTTTCAATGGAGAGCTAGCCTTTTTCCTATATGATCCTGATGAAGCTGTGAAAGTTGCTGATACAGAGGTGAATAAGCAATCTTTATACCGCTACTCTTTATCAATCCAACCTTTCACTAAAAAACAACAAAATATCGATATTACCGCTTTAAAAAGAGGAGTGGTCCAAATTAGATCGATCGAGTATACGGTCTATGATTTACTAAAAATTAGCCAACTCCGTCTTAATTATAATGGATATTTTCGTGGTGAAATGATTGTATATCCTACACCTAAGGCTGTAAAAGGCTTAGAACATGTATTGCAACATAAACAAGGGCAACACCCGAAACAGCAAGCCGTTCATGAAGATGTAATGATGACGATGGGAACTCGTGAATACGTACAAAATGACCCTTTCAACCGGATTAATTGGAAAGCTTCAGCGAGAACTAATGAATTACAAACAAAAATCTATGAAAAAACGACGGTGTTAAAATGGTCAATTGTCGTCAACGTTCGTAATGAGGATCGCTCCCAAATGACGATCGAAACACTTGAAGATGTTTTAAGTCAAGTTGCCTTTATCTGTCAATACGCAACGAAACATCACATTTCATTTGAACTCTTTATTAACATTAGAGTTCCACGCCTTGTTTGCATTCATTTACCATCAGGGCTAGGGAAAGACCAATTAATGAAAGCGTTAGAACTGTTAGCAAGAGTTAACAAAAACGCGGTAACAACCCAACCACATGAGATGTTAAAGGTCGTAGAAATGAAAACTGGCGCTCAACCCTTCATCATTCATTTAGGGGAATATAGTGACGTAGAAGAAAACATTTATCATGCTTGGAAACAAAGTGGTACCACGGTGTACCGGGTTGAAAGTAAAAGTAGAGCTGGACAAGTTGTCCCAATCGGAGGTGGGAAAAATGAAGCAATGGCAAATTAATGTGACTCGTTTTTTCCACTTAATTTTAGAAATGGTGTTGTTGTTTCTAATCATCATTCCACTTTACTTTATCGAAAATCAATCACCCCCTATTTTTCCTTTCGTTGTCACTGTATTAACTGCGATCATATTTTACGACCCATTTGTCAGAAAATATAAAAACGAAAAAATTGGTTTTATCCTTGTTCCAATCATTACTTTTCTTGGAATTTCGGTAGGTTACCACATCGGTTTCGCTTTTATAATAGCTGCGATCGTATTTTGGCGGGTGTTGTTCCACAATAAAGATCACGACCCAAACGAAATTGGATTATTTATTGTGACATTTATTGTCGGGGTGATTTATTTTTTAGTTTTTTTCTTTATGGAAGGCCGTGAAATATTTTTATACATTACGTTTGGGCATTTCTTTTTGACGTTAACATTAACGGTCATTAAATTATCGTTCCAATCTTCTAAGGCTCTTGAGGATAAGTATACAGTTATTAAATGGCAACTAGCAAAAGTATTAGGGATAGGAGTCCTCACTTCATTAGGAATATTATTGTATCCAATTATTTATAAAGTCGTCTACACGATTTTCCAAGGGTCAATTTTACTTTTTGGCTTACTAGGGATCCCTTTTGTTTACTTAGCCTCTTTAATAAATTTGGAGGTTAGACCGCAAAACCCCGATGATGGAACAAGTATGCTTGGTGCGGCAACCGGAGATTATGATTTAACAGAGCCAGCAACTTACAACTTAGACTTTATAATTTGGATTGCTGGGGCAATGATCGTACTTATCATTTTATTTTTAATGTTTCGCAAAAACGGCTCGTTTATGTTGCGGAGTGAGGTTGCTATAAGTGACGATTACGAACTTTCACCTGCAAAAAAGAAAATTACTGACTCTCATAGTTGGTTTAAAAGAACAGCACCGAAAAATGAAATTCGTCGCTTACTATTTGACTTAGAAAAGCTTTTAGCAAAACAAGGCGAAGGTAGAATGCATAACGAGACTGTGGAAGATTGGTTTTCTAAAATAAATGTAAGTACTGATCTTAAAGAGGTTGTTTCAACAACTTATCGAAAGGTTCGCTACGGAGATAAAGAAGTGACAAAACAAGAACGAGACGAGTACCGCCGCGTCATTAAAGAAATTAAAAAACAACTCAAGAATAAATAAATATAAGAAAATTGACCGAATATTTTTTTTATACAAAAGGCTCATGACGATATACTCGTCTCCATCTTGAATGAAAATGCTGGCCGACTTCTCTCGCTTCGCTGTAAAGCTACTGACCTCAATCACATCGTGTCACGCTACTTAGTATTGGCTTCGTGCTGCTTTGCGACGAGTAACCGCAGGAGCACCTTCTGACGAATTTTAGAGGCTCGCTCAAGAAACTCGACCAGCATTTATCTTCATTTAAAAAGTAAGAATTGAGTAGCAAATACTCAATCCTTACTTTTTAAATACATATGCCTATTTTTTAAGATAAAACGCGAATTGTTTTTATATTGTTTATTTTTTAAAGACACTTGGAACTGGTTAAAGATCTTTATCATTTTCTCTTGTGTTACTTTATCAAAGTTAAACTTTAAACCATACTGATAAATTCCATCCTCGACTTCTCGGTTCCAAACAATGTATCCTGTTAATTTCATGTTTTGATTTAATATCTCAGTATCAAAACCTAAAATAATATCTACACGTTTGGGCAGTTGAATGTTAGTTAAGAATCCAATTCCACCTGGTCCGATATCTTCTATTAGTACCTCTGTACTCCCAAGTTGTACTTGTTTTTCCCCAATTTTTAATATCGTCATATCAGCACTTAATGGGTGCTCTAATTCAATTCTGAAAAACTCACGCCTATTTTCATATGAGGCACTTTCTTTATTATTTACCTCGTAGGTTAATATGGCACCATTTTGTAAATATTCTGTAATGGTATCTCTACATACTGCTTTACTAAATAAAAAACCTTGAATAATTTGACAATTCATTTTTTTTAGTAGTTGTAATTGAGCTCCACTTTCTACCCCTTCGGCAACAACTTGTAGCTGTAGATTTCCCGCTAAGTCAATAATCGATTTCACTATATTTTCGCTTCCACGGTTAGTTGTAACTTCGTTAACAAAAGATTTATCGATTTTAATCTTACTAACCTTATAATTCTGTAAGTACTTTAATGAACTGAAGCCTGTACCAAAATCATCTATTGCTACACCGACACCGAACTGTCTCAATCTTTGTACAGTTTCTAAAGCTTTCTCCTCATTTTTTATAAATGTATTTTCTGTGATTTCTATTTCTAAACATTCAGCTTCTAACTGATACTTTTCAAGTACATTAAATACTTTATCAACACAATCTGATTGTAACAATTGTATTGGTGAGAAGTTTACAGACATTTTTACAAACGGTAAACCGGCTTCTTGCCACTTTTTGTTCTGTTTACAAGCTTCTTCTAACACCCAGTCGCCAACGAATACTGTTAGTCCTGCTTCTTCTATTAAATGAATAAATTCATTAGGTGAAACTGCTCCCCAATTCGGATGTTCCCAACGGATTAAAGCTTCTACTCCAACGATTTTATTCGTTTTCACATTTACTTGCGGTTGATAGTGAATATATAATTCTTCTTGCTGAAATGCTTTACGAAGATCATTTTTTAATGTGAAAGCTTTATAATTCCCTACATTCATTGTTGGTGAATAGATTTGGTATTGGTTTTTGCCATCACTTTTTGCATGGCTAACAGCTGCCGTTGCATTTTTCATTAATGTATTAGTACTATCTGAACCAAAAGGATATATGCTAATACCTATACTGCACGTTAAAAAAAATTCATAACTTTCTACTAAGTACGGTTTATCAAATAATAAAATGAGCTCATTAGCTAAATTTTTTATTTCTTCAAAATCAATAATTTCGGAAAATAATACGACAAATTCATCACCACTAATCCGAGACAAATATGTATTATAAGGTAAAAAATTTCTTAACCTTTTTGAAACATCGATTAATAAACGGTCCCCAAACTCATACCCGAGCGTATCATTCACATATTTAAAACGGTCTAAATCTATATAAAGGACAGCAAGCAAAGACTGAGTTTTTTTAGCTTCTACAAAATGATTTTCAAGTTCGCTTTCAAACAAGCTTCGATTCGGTAGCCCTGTCAACTCATCGTTGTAAGTGATATGGTCTATTTTTTCTCTAGCTTCTTTCTCAAAAGTAACATCTTTATAATTAATGACAAGCCCGCTGACACTTGGCTCATCTAATAAATTAGTAACCCCTCCACTAATATATTTCCAACTTTCATCTGCATGTTTAACTCTAAATTCGAATTTAATATGTTGCCTTGGACTATTTAATGATTGATAGTATTTAGCTTCTGCTATCGGTATATCATCAGGAAAAACATAAGCAAATACACTTGTATTTATAACTTCACTATGTTCGTAGCCTAATACTTCTAGTAATGATGGTGTATGATATTGAATGTCTCCGGCTATATCTGTAATTATAATAACATCTGCCATATTTTGAACTAAACAACGAAACTTTTCTTCACTTTTACGTAATTCATATTGATTACGAGATAACGCTTCTTCCAACGACTTTTTATCTGTAAGGTCTTTAAAAATACCTAAATAACCTTCAATCTTTTTTTCTACATTATAGTATGGCGCAACAGATATCGACACATCAATGAGAGAACCATCTTTTCTTTTACGAACAACTTCAGTGCTAGGTATTTTCTCTCCACGCATTACTTTATTAAAAAAAGCGTCAAATTCTTCTTTCTTATCTGCTTGAATGATTGGGAATAGTTGACCTAGTACTTCACTTGCTTCCCAACCAAAAATCTGTTCAGCCGCTCGATTCCACAACTTTACTTTTTTCTCAAGATCAAGAAGGACTATCGCATCTGGTGAATGATCCATCACTAATGATAGATCATTGTATGCTTCAGAAAGTCTTCTTTCATTTTGAAATTTGCTAGTAATATCTAATATTGTTCCAACGATATATGAGTTGCCATCTTCAGCAACCGATAAATGTCCATTAATTTCTAGGTAAATAATTGCTCCGTTTTTCTTAACTCCTCTAACTTTATATCGGGATTTATCTATAACCTTATTTAGCCTCTTATTGACATTTTCTTGTATTATTAAGTGGTCATCGACGTGAAAAAGTTCTAAGTAATGTTTGTTTACTAATTCATCTGTAGAATATCCAAATATATTTGCAAATTGTGGGCTAACATAAGTAAGTCTTCCATTATACATAATGTATACATTGATCAACTCTTCATCAATAAGCTTCCATAATTCTTCTTCTATTATTTTTTCTTTTATAGACGTTTTTAAATTAATCAATGATAAACTCCCCCATCTAATCAAAAAAATAATTTATTATGACCCCTCAATGCCATCTCTTTGTATGTAAAATCATCCGGTAAATACAAAAAAAACACCCCGATTTAATAGGAGTGTTTAACCTAAATAATCGGTAGCTGGCAAGCATTTCAAAAAAAATTGATTTAGCCCCTATAGCTTTGCGTCACTATGTTTCCATAGCTTTGCCTTTATTCAACATCGTTCGCTTTTTTTATACACCTACTACGATTATACGACAAAAGACTTACTATCAAAGAGGTATTTTCGACAAAAGTATGAATATTTTCCTATACTCATAATTTTTTTATGTTTATTCAAATGAGTGATTTTGACAATTGCCTAGAAAACTGAGCCATATCAAACTATGTAGTTGGGAGCGACTACATATAGTTTGATATGGCGAAAATATTGAAGTATGAATTTCATTAAATAAACATTATTCTTAACAAAAACGTAACATCTCATTTTAATGCATTTCTTTGCTAAATTATTGGAATTATTGTACAATTATATTGAAGGAGGTTATGATGTGAATCTTAGTAAAATGATGGCAGCCAATCACAGCCAGCTGCAACATACGTTAAACCTTAGCTTACTTAACAGCTCAATGAATACGCAAGCAGCTCAAGCAATTACGATGCTTGATGATATGGCAAAAGCGCAACCAAATAGTGAAGCGACATCAGCACCTCATCCAATGTTAGGAAATAACATTGACATTAAAGTTTAAACTCAATAAAGAAAACCACAATTAGTGCGTATATTGCTCATGTATTCACCATAAAAATGAACTATAATTCATTTTTTACAGCTGTTAAACAGTTGTATTAGAAGTACAAACCTGTATTTCTTTATGTTTGAAGAAATGATAATGATAAGGAGTGGTTTTTTGGAAACTTCAACTGATCGAATGCTAAACCGTATCAAGTCTGTCTACCTCTACATTAAGCAAAGGGGGACTGTCTCGACGAATGAATTAGTTGAAGAATTTGG
>SKOL01000364.1 GCA_007120055.1 Anaerobacillus sp. | reverse complement strand
TAGCAAACATCATTAAAATGAATGTTAATTGTAAGTTAGAAAATGTATTAAAGTATGATGGAAATCCATTCTTACCTTCTGAAATTTATACTCAATGCAAGGAGTTGTTATAAATGGCTACATTCAAAGACTTCCGAAATAATATCAAGCCGAATTGGTGTCCAGGTTGTGGAGATTTCTCAGTGCAGGCTGCTATTCAGAGAGCATCAGCGAATGTTGGACTTGAGCCAGAAAACCTTGCAGTAGTTTCAGGAATTGGATGTTCTGGTCGTATTTCAGGGTATATTAATTCATATGGGTTTCACAGTATACATGGTCGTTCGTTACCTATTGCTCAAGGAGTAAAAATGGCTAATCGCGACTTAACTGTTATTGCTTCCGGTGGAGATGGTGACGGTTTTGCGATCGGAATGGCTCATACAGTTCATGCAATTAGAAGAAACATCGATGTTACTTATATTGTTATGGATAACCACATTTACGGTTTAACAAAAGGTCAAACTTCACCACGTAGTGCGGAAGGATTCAAGACGAAAAGTACACCGACAGGTTCTATTGAGTCTCAGATTAGTATTATGGAGTTAGCAATCTCTTCTGGTGCTGGATTTGTTGCACAAAGCTTTTCAAGCGATTTAAAAGAGTTAACTTCTCTTATTGAACAAGGAATTAACCATAAAGGGTTCTCGTTAATTAATGTGTTTAGCCCGTGCGTAACATTTAATAAAGTGAATACGTATGAGTGGTTTAAAGAAAACATTACGAAGTTAGATTCGATTGAAGACTATGACCCAGCAAACCGTACGCAAGCTGTGAACACATTAATGGATCATGACGGTTTAGTTACAGGGTTAATATACCAAAATAAAGAACGTCCATCTTATGAGCAGTTAGTAAATGGTTTCTCTGAAACTGGGCTCGTGAAGCAAAACATCTCGCTTGAAAAAGACACATTCGATGGATTATTAACTGAATTTATGTAAGTGTATATATCATTTAGAAAAGACGTTCTACGGAGCGTCTTTTTTTTTACTACCGCATTTTATAAGTTAGGTCGTGAGGAAGTAAAAGAAAAACTAAAATTTTGCTAGAAGTTGACGATAAGTTAAATTTTTCTAAAAAAATTCGAAAAGTTCTCTGCAAAAACCCATATGTCTTTCTGGCGTGGACAGTGGACTTTACTGAAAATTACTAAGGTGCTAAAATATTTGTAAATACAATGAAAGCGACTACTTTTACTCATAAGGAGTGTTCATCATGAGGAGAAAAATGAAGGCAATCGTGAAGCATGAACGCAATTTTGGAGCTAAATTAATGGAAGTCGTAATACCTGAAATAAAGGACGATGAAGTTCTTATTAAAGTAAAAGCAACATCAATTTGTGGTACAGATGTTCATATTTACACTTGGGATGAATGGTCACAAAGTAGAGTAAATCCCCCTTATGTTTTCGGACATGAATTTTCAGGGATTGTTGAAGAAGTTGGAAGTAATGTGACAAATGTAAATGTAGGTGATTACGTTTCACCGGAAACACATATCGTATGTGGTCAATGCCCGCAATGCTTATCAGGTAATGCACACATCTGTAAAAATACTGAAATTATTGGGGTTGATCGTGATGGTTGTTTTGCTGAATACGTTGTGTTACCAGCAACGAATTTATGGAAAAACGATCCATCGATGCCTTTAGATGTTGCCTCTATCCAAGAGCCATTTGGAAATGCGGTCCACACTGTTTTAGCCCAAGATGTCGCGGGGAAGTCAGTAGCTATTATTGGCTGCGGCCCTATCGGCTTAATGGCAGTAACAGTTGCTAAAGCTTGTGGTGCATCACATGTACTTGCGTTTGATTTAAATGACTACCGTCTTCGATTAGCGAAAGAGATGGGGGCGACCTCAGTAGTTAATTCAAAGCGTGAAAACCCTCTTAGTGTTGTCAATAGAATAACAGATGGCAATGGAGTCGATGTCGTATGTGAAATGAGTGGTCACCCAATAGCCATGGATCAAGGCTTTAAAATGGTGACAAATGGTGGTGTTGTGTCAATTCTCAGTTTACCAGTTCGTCCTGTCGAAATTGATGTTACCAATGACATTGTTTTTAAAGGAATTACCGTTCATGGTATTACTGGGCGGAAAATGTATAAAACGTGGCAACAAGTATCCGGCCTGTTAAAATCAACTGAAGTAAACTTAAAACCAATGATTACCCACCATTTCAAACTAGAAGACTTTGAAAAAGGTTTTGATTTAATGATAAAAGGCCAGTGCGGTAAAGTAGTTTTACACCCATAACTGAATAATTAAATTTGTATGAAACGTGAAGAGGGGACTTGACTCCTCTTTTTTTTGTGAAAGCTGAGTAGTTGGAAAGTTGGAAAGTTAGAAGGCAAATCGCTCGTTTTTCCATATTAGATGGTGAGGGTTAAATCGTCATGAGGGTTTTGTATGAAAAAAGGTGGATGCTTTCGTGAACGAGCCTCTGAGATTCGATAGAAGGTGCTCCTGCGGTTACTCGTCGCAAAGCTGCATGAAGTAAATTCAAAGATGTATCTCAAGATGTGACTGAGGTCAGTTGCTTCACAGCGAAGTGAGGGAAAGTATCCACCTTTTCATGTTAGATGGTGACGATGCTTCGTCGTGAGAGTTTTGTATGAAAAAAGGCGGATGATTTCGCTAACGTGCTTATGTGCTTCATCTACTTACTATTGAGTTTATACCACTTAGCCGTTATACTAGAGTATTGTATTGCAATTTAATTTAAAGCAAAGGAGAATGTGCGATGAATGAACAACAAAAAAAGAAAATGACGATAAATCTGGATCTTTCTTCTGCGGACAAAAAATCCGGCCAGAAAAAAGATTACGGACAATACTTCCAAACTACATTTACACAGCCTAGTTTAAAAGAGGCTAAACGGCGTGGGAAAGAGGATGTAAAAGTCCATTATGATTTTGATATCCCAGAAGAAATGCGTTCCATCGGAAAAGGAAGAAAATTCCTTGTGCGTACGTATGGCTGTCAAATGAATGAACATGATTCAGAAAATATGGCTGGTATTTTGTTAGAAATGGGCTTTGAACCAACAGGTGAAACAGAAGATGCAGACGTGATTTTATTAAATACGTGTGCGATCCGTGAAAATGCGGAAAACAAAGTGTTTGGTGAAATTGGTAACTTAAAGCCTTTGAAAAGAGAAAAGCCAGGCTTAGTGATCGGTGTATGTGGCTGTATGTCTCAAGAAGAATCGGTCGTTAATAAAATTTTACAAAAACATCAGCATGTAGACCTTATTTTTGGAACACACAATATTCACCGCCTACCACATTTAATTAAAGATGCGATCTTTAATAAAGAAATGGTCATCGAAGTTTGGTCAAAAGAAGGCGATATTATTGAAAATATGCCTCGTGCTCGTCGTGGACAACTACAAGGTTGGGTCAATATCATGTATGGCTGTGATAAGTTTTGTACCTATTGTATTGTTCCATATACAAGAGGAAAAGAAAGAAGTCGACAACCAGAGGATATTATTGCCGAAGTTCGTGAGTTAGCACGTTTAGGTTATAAAGAAATAACTTTATTAGGACAAAACGTCAATGCTTATGGGAAAGACTTTGAGGAAATGAATTACGGTCTTGGTGATTTAATGGATGAAATTCGTAAAATAGATATCCCACGCGTACGTTTTACGACGAGTCACCCGCGTGATTTTGATGATCACTTAATTGAAGTTCTTGCTAAAGGTGGGAATTTAGTAGAGCATATCCATTTACCTGTTCAGAGTGGTAATACTGAGATGCTAAAAATAATGGCAAGGAAGTATACGAGAGAACAGTATGTGGAATTAGCCAATAAAATTAAAGAAAGAATTCCTAATTCAACGCTTACAACAGATATTATTGTTGGCTTCCCAAACGAAACAGAAGAGCAATTTGAAGATACGCTTTCGCTTATAAAGGAAATGGATTACGATAGTGCCTATACGTATATATACTCTCCTAGAGAAGGAACTCCGGCAGCGAAAATGGAAGATAACGTTCCTTTAGATGTGAAGCGTGCTCGCTTACAACGTTTAAATGCAGTCATTAATGAAACCTCTGCTCGCAAAAATAAACAACTTGAAGGACAAATTGTAGAAGTTCTTGTTGAAGGTGAGAGTAAGAAAAATCCAGATATTTTATCAGGAAGAACGAGAACGAATAAACTTGTAAACTTTAGCGGAGCTAAATCTGTGATTGGCGAGATTGTTTATGTTAAAATAACAGAAGCAAAAACGTGGTCACTTGATGGTCACATAGTTGAAGAGGCAGAGGTGAGGTCTTAATGGATAAAACGTATACAAAAGACGAGATTGTTTTAAAAGCAAAAGAAATTGCACAAATGATTTCAGAAACAGAAGAAGTCGATTTTTTTAAAAAAGCAGAATTACAAGTAAATGACCATCCACAAGTACAACAGTTAATTAGCCAAATAAAGAGAATGCAAAAGGAAGCTGTAAACCTTCAACATTACGGGAAAACAGAAGCTTTAAAAAAAGCAGAAGAAAAAATTGACTCTTTACAAGACGAACTTGATCAAATTCCACTTGTGAAAGAATTTAAGCAATCACAAATGGATGTTAATGGAATGTTGCAGCTCGTAGCGAGTACGATATCAAATACGGTAACCGATGAAATCATTAAGTCAACAGGTGGCGACGTCCTAAAAGGAACGACAACAAAAAAAGATTGTGGCAGTTAATGAATTTGATAATTATGAAATTCATTAAAATGTGATGATCGATAAATAATAAAAAATCTAGCTTTGCACTATTTAATTTAATTAGTGTTAAAGTTAGATTTTTTTGTATGGAATCTAAAATTTCACGTACCGTACTAAAAATATATTTTCATTTTTTATCATTAAATCTGCGAGTCTCCCATATATATAAATGAAAAAGCAAATGAAATTAGCACAACTACGAATGTTTTCACATATGCTTTAATATCATGTATTAAGGAAGTCATCGTACGTTTTTTTTCATTAAACCAAATAGTTAGCACAATAGTCATTTGTCCTGCATAGGATGGAAGTGAAGACTGTTTGGGGAGGCTGACTAAAAAACGGTCTGCTTCACGGAGTACAACCAATTGTTTGAGGAGGGTAAAAACATATGTCACAAACAGAAAACGATTTAAATTACAGAGAGATTTTTGCAAAAGCCGTTTGTGGAAAAGGGAGAAAATTCTCACAAGCTAGTCATACGATCCGCCCTTCCCATAAGCCGTCAAGTATTTTAGGTTGCTGGATTATCAACCATAAGTACGAAGCGGAAAAAAAGGGAGATTGTATCGAAGTTCGTGGAAGTTACGATATTAACACTTGGTTCTCTTACAGTAACAACACAAAAACAGAAGTTGCAACCGAGACTGTTACTTATACAGATGTAGTTCCACTTACAATTCAAGACAAAAATGTGTTATCTGAGGATTTAGAAGTCATCGCAAGAGCTATTCAACAGCCAAACACACTAGAAGCAACGATCGCTCCGAACGGAACAAGTTTCATCGTTCAAGTAGAGCGAGAGTTTTTAGTCGAAGTTATTGGAGAAACGAAGGTTTGTGTTTATGTAAATCCAGATGGCGTTTCAGATGAGCTAGATGCAAAAACCTGGGATTATGACGTAGAAGATGAAGAATTTGAAGACTTAGATCCTAACTTCCTAGCTGGTGAATTAGAAGAATAATAAGAATGGGAGGAAGAAGTTTACTTCTTCCTATTTTTTTTATTAAAAAACACCGTTATCATTTAATAGGTTAATGAATTTCATAATTATTATTAACGCCATTAAGTATCTATATGGCTCAATTTAGGTAATTATGAAATTCACTCACGTAAAAGAACGAGTAATTTCCTTCTCTTCGCTTTAAACTTCTAACGAACTTTTGAGGCTCGTTCAGGGAATTACTCGTTCTTTTTTTATACAAAACCACTAGAAGGAGGTGAGTGGGATGAAACTTTCTAATGAAATAAAGAATTTTCACGAGCGAATTAATTATCAATTAGAACCCTTACCGATTTCTGTATTGAAAAGCCATAAAATAAATGTAGACCCAATGAAAAAGGCGAAGAAAACGCAATTAAAAATAAGAGCGTTTCATTTTACGGTATTGTCAATAGAACGGTGTGTAGATTCTTCAGCAATGGTATTCAATCAACCATTTAAATGGAAAAAAATCGGTGGTGAAAGGTTATATTATGAAAAAGAATTAACAGAATTTGCTTTGCAATGTTTGTACTTAATGCATATCCCGTTAGGAGAGTGTGTTGTCCAACGGACAGGGAAAAAAGAAATGATCGTAATAAAAATACGTCCTATTGAAGTAACCGAATTAACAGCTGAAGAACAAGAGGTTATTTTCCGAAAGATAAGGAGAGAAAAAGAAAAACAAGTTACTTTTGGGGCGGACCTAGAACTTATGATCCGAAATAAAAAAACTAAAAAATATGTAGATGGAGGGGCGATCAAAAATAAACAAATTGGATTTGATGATGCCATTGCCCTTAATAACCATCGAGTGTATCACCCAATATTTGAAGTTAGGCCAGATCCCTCTGTACATAT
>SKOL01000371.1 GCA_007120055.1 Anaerobacillus sp. | reverse complement strand
TAAACAAGAAAAGAATAATGTGTAAGTTAATCGATTTAAAATGTGCCGATATAAAAGACCCATTACCGCTCATTAGCATTATGTTACACTCACTAAATAATATATTCTACATTTAAGCGCAAACCATACTCTATATGGTTTGCGCTTATGTTTTATCAATTGTGAAACACTCCTGTGAAACAAGATTTTTCGGGGCGTCACAGTGAACGAACACCAAGATGGTGCTGTTTTTTTCTGTGTTCACTTTCACATTCAATTCTAATAACCTACCCAAGTTAGCTCTCTTGAATGGTTGTTTGTTATTAATTCCGATTTCGCCATAATCTATCTCTACTCTAGATCTTAATTTTTCAATTCCTGAAATAGGTGTTTGCACAAGGTGATAACCTGTTTTTTACTATGACTCAAAGACATTACGTTGATCCAGAGACAGAACTGGCTTTTTATAAAAAAGTCGTTGAAGCATCCACTAAACTAGAAAAGTTAAAACAAAAACTATCTACTACATCACTGTTATTATAAAAAGCTAGCTGAACTCTTGTCAGACAAAAATACAGTCTTTTCAAAATAATCGAACGAAATTGCTAAAACAGCTATGAATTGTGTATACTAAAAGTAGAAATCAACCAAAATAAAAAGTGACCGAGCGCTACCAACACTCGGCCAATGCAACTACATGCCGCATGAAGTTGCTCCTGCGATTACTCGTCGCATGCTTGCACGAAGTAACTCAGGTAGTAAGCAGGCTGACCAAAAGTGATGTATTTTTATGAAGAAGTAACTACCTATTCCTTGGACGGGGCTAGGCGGTTACTTTTTTCTTTCTTTAACTATTATTAGAATCAATGTTATTACACTTATCAAAACTAAATTCGATTGAAGTGCTATGATCATTGCCTCGTACAGAGTCATCATTTTTCCACCTCCCTTCTTTCGGGAGATGGCCATCCGCCCATCCGCTTTATGTAGTTGCCCCTCTAATTATAGTAAACACCTATTCTAATTTCTACTTAACTAATAATCTATCTCACATCAGGCCTTCTCACATCAGACCTTCGACAAAAACCGACAAATTCCGGGTGGTGACAGGCACCGAATTAACTCCCCCTTGCGCCTTCCCAGACCTTACATTAAACTATAGTATAGTACGAACAAATCTATTAAACTCTTTTTAATAAAAATCACATCTCATCTAAAGGAGGCTACCGGATGAAAAAGAAGTATTATAGAACAATAGCATTATTAACCTTTATGCTATTTCTATTTCCAGCAACAATTTTAGCAGAAAAAACAGTCGTTATTGACCCTGGACATGGTGGGAAATTTCCAGGTACTTGTGGTTATTCTGGGAATCAAACAGGATTTTGTGAAAAGGACGCAGTGCTTTTAGTTTCCTTAAAACTAAAAGAAATCTTAGAAACTACCGATATTAATGTCCATTTAACTAGAACTACTGATAAAGAGTTCGCATCATATTTATCAGGGTCTGGTGGTGATATGGAAAAACGGATGGAAATTGCGAATGGATTTGCAACAGGAAATAATGATAATAGTGTCTTTGTTTCTGTCCATTTTAATGCTCATCCAACTAATCCATTTGTAAGGGGCATTGAAACCTATTACTACGATGGCGTCAATCATTATAAGTCGCAATGGCCACCTGACCCAATGCAACTTACTTTTCTTGATGAAAGTAAGAGATTTGCTGAACTCGTTCACCCAAACCTAATTAATAATTTAGGGCTTATTGACCGGAAAGTTCGGAATGACAAGAGTTTCTATGTCATTCGTAACGCACAAATGCCTGCGATTCTTGTTGAATTAGGTTTTATGACAAACCCTGATGAAGAGGCACTGATAAAAACGAAGAAATTTCAACAGCAAGCTGCTCAATCATTAGCAGATTCAATTATTAAATACTTTCAAGTTTTCGAAGTGTTCGATAAAGATAATAATAAATTAAGAACCTATGAGAATAAAGATGATGCTATAAATTATGCAAAAAGCTTAAATTCATTCGCAAGCGTCTTTGATAAAGACAAACAAAAAGTTATTTTTGCAACCGAACGTAACTATGAAGTTCAACACCGTACGGATGGTGCATTACAAAAGTTTTATACATTAGATGAAGCCATCGATTACGCATCTTCGAAAAAAAACACACGAGTCGTGGCATTAGAAACGAATTGGACAGTATGGTCAAACTTTTTAAAAGAAAAATATGACGTCCTTGTTAATGACAACAAGATCGCTAGCTTCCTCGATTATAACAACGCTCATGATGAAGCTAGAAATAAGTCAAATGCTAAAATCGTTAATAACTTAACAGGTGATGTCCTTTGGACAAACCAATCCAACGTTGACATTACTCGAAATCTTGCAAGTACAAAGCTAGCTGGACAAACTCGCTACATAACAGCAGTTGAAGTTTCTAAATGGATATATCCTAACGGCTTTCCAGAGGGAAAAGAACAAAAAGTTGTTATTTTAGCTACAGGACAAGATCCTGCAGACGGATTATCTGCTGGACCTTTATCTCCAGTCTATGGGGATGCTCCAATTTTATTAACACAAACTAATAATTTTACACAAGCAACCAAAGAAGAACTTCTACGTCTACAAGCAGAAAAAGTTATCATTTTAGGCGGACACCTAGCTATTGAAGATCATATTGAAGAAGAAATAAACGCTTTAGGAATTGAAACAGAACGAATTAGCGGTCGTACTAGATACGACACTAACCGCATGATACTAGAAAGGTTAGATGACGTTAATGGAATATTTGTTGCTTCTGGGACTAGCTTTGCAGACGCTATGGCCGCAGCACCAATAGCAGCCGCAAACAACTGGGGAATCGTACTAACTAGCAAAAGTAACATTTCAGACGATGCTCTAAGCTTGTTAGACGGTAAAGATGTTGTCGTACTTGGTGGTCATTTAGTTATTTCAGATAAAGTAGAAAATAAAATTAACAATTACAAACATATTGACAGTGTCGTAAGGTTAGCTGGTAGAACTCGTTATGATACTCTATCCATGTTATTAAACATATTTAGTGACAAAGTAAACTCAAATCAAATTATTGTTACAACAGGGACGAACTTTCCGGATGCTCTTGCCTCTGCTCCAATGTCAATTCATAGCAGAGCTCCTTTACTCCTTGTTGGAAACAGCTTATCCTCTTCTGTTGAATTATTTTTAATGGAATACGCTGAACAAAACAATGTTGAAGATATTTTTGTCATTGGTAAAATTGTTAAAGATTCTGTCATTGAACAAGTAACAAATACAGTTAGATAACCACTTCGAACAACTAATATTTCTCCCTAGGATTACTCTAGTCCTAGGGAGAAAAAATTATAGTTAAATAATAAGAGATGCAGAACTTCGCTCTTTAGATCTCACTCTATAATAAAGCTTAAAAAAACAATATAATTTAAAAACCAATTTTTGACCAATCGAATAAAGAACCAGGATCAGTCTTTCTTCCAGGTGAGTATTCATCATGTCCAATAATATGGTTTCTATTTTTAGGAATTTCAGGATGTCGCTTGTTAATGTCATCTAGTAATTTGTTTAATGTATTGTATTGCTCTGAAGTATAGCCCACATTTGATGGATCAATAGAATCATACGGAAACCCCGGGCTCATCATTAGCATTTCTTCACGTGTTCCGATCGCTAAAAGTTCAATTCCTATGGAATAATCATTCATTTTGTCTTTATATTCAGGGAAACCTGGAAGTTCACCTTTCCCAGCATGAAATGCAACACGATCTTCTGTTACAAAACGATAAATATTTCCACTCCTATCGATTACATAATGAGCAGATACTCCATAATTAGTAAAAATAGCTTCAATACCCTTAATATTATACGGGTCATGAGGCTTATTTAAACCGTTGCTCATGAAGTGAATCATCACATGAGTAACATCGGTAATACGTGGTCGAGAGTTTTCAGAAGGAAGAAGTAGATCCGTCATAGGTACTTCTGGACTTTCTACCGTAAAAATAACTTCTTTTGTTTGCTTCGTTGATGTTTCTGTTTCTGAAGTTTGTTTTACTGTACTGTTATTCAGTGATTCTCCATCTGCTAATTTTTCCTTCGGTTCTGTGTCTGTTGATCTTTTCTCTTGTTTCAAATCTTCTTTAACTTTTTTCTGCTGTTCTTGTAATGCGAATTCTTTTTCTAATTGATACGCTTCTTTTAATGTAACTAAAACCTCATCCTGTAAAACATTTAACCCCATATTCTCCAACTTATACAATAAGTAAACAAATTGAGCTCGATTAATGTATTCAACCCCCTCCTCTCTCTCAAGGGAAACAAGCTCAGTCTGTAGAGTGTTATGTATCTCTTCAGATTCTTCATATAACATTGAGATTACAGTAATAACTCGTTTATCTTTAATAGGTAAGTGCATCTTTTCTTCATCTTCGTATCCAAGCAGTGGAAAGTTGTACTCTAGCAGATCTTTATATATGACATCAGCGAAGTCACCTTCGTCTCGCTCAAAAGGAATGTCAAACTCACCAAAAACATCATAAAAAAGAGTCAGATATAAGAGAAATTGCGCTTCAGTCAAAAACTGTTCTGGTCTAAAAGAATTATCATCAAACCCCTTAATTACGCCACCTTCATAAAGAGTAGCAATCGAATCTATTCCTTCATAATGATTAGAGATATCATTAAATGGAACCCGGCCAACTTCTTCTATTTGTTCGGCACTACCTATTTCTACCGCTTCCGCTTCTGCTATACTTTCTGACTTACACCCTGTATTAATTGTTATTAACACTAAGCATAAAGCCGGTAATTTTAATAATCTTAAAATAACAAAATTCATAACGTTCCCCCCTTAAAAAACCATATTATGGACCACAACTATTGTACCATTATCTATAAAAAAAATTATCTACTAATTTTCAGAGGGACCCTCCCCTTGTTTTCTCTTTTTGAAATAAGTGTAGCTTTTTAAACCTTCAATTCATTGTTAAAGTATAAAAAGGATTAGAGAAAATCGGGCAGTTGAAAAACTTTGAGCAAGACTTTATAAAGAAACAAGTCACACCAGGAACGGACCTGAACATAAATAATAAAACCACAACCATTTTCCTACAATGATTGTGGTTTTATTATTTTATAATGCTATGATACATGAATTACACAGTGCCAAAGTTTATCGGGTTTTATTGAATGACTTCCAAACTTGCTTCAGCAAAATATCCATTTTCCCCAGTTACTTCAAATGTCTGTTTGATAAGACCTACTCCTGGTGCAAAATATTTTCGATAAATGGTTTCTGCATTTGCTACTTCATCAGTTACTTTTTCGACAACATATATATCAGAAAAAGTTCCATAAGGTACAGTAACCGATTCAGTTTCGCTAATAAGTTGCCAGTCTGCATCTCTCTCTAGATGAATTAAAGTCTCTAGCTCACTTATCTCCAATAGTTCTAAGTCATCTAATAGATTACTATCTGAATACATAGGGCGCTTAGTTTCGACTACTTCTTCAGTACTTTCGTATACGAGCGTTATTTCAGTGGCTGTCCATTTATAAATTTGTGTTGTTGGCGTCCCAAAACCAATAGTTACAGTTAATTGCACATATTCTTCATTTTCTGCGATGATATTATATCTATATAGTTCTTCACCATTATCTGTATAAATCGCTTTACTAGGTACTTTTGGACGGTAGTTTAGCAAACCTTCTTTTTGAGGCTCAATTTCAACCTCTTTTTCTTCAATGGCTTTGTCTTCATCCTGTTTATTTTCCTCTTCAAATATTTGTTCACTTTCGTTTACTTGTTGGTCTTCTTCTATTATTTCTACCGTTTGGTCATCTGTACAGCCAATAATTAAAGACAAACAAAGAAAAAGTCCAAATAATTTTTTCATAGTTAACCTCCTAAATAGTCTTGTTTATATATTAACATGAAAATGGCGACGATTCTGTTGCTTCCTTTTCTTTAATTAATAAAAAGAAGCAAGAGCAGCTCCAAAATAGACTGTTCTCCCTTCTCCATTAAGCACCACTTTACATTGATACTAAATTCTACTAAAGGTTTAATTCCCTGTACTAACTAAGGTGACTTTAGTTGATATAAAAAATAAGGATGGCACTAAAGAGCTCTCCCCTTCCTTCAGTGACATCCTTATTTGATTCTTGTCTGATCTTTTAATGTAATAAGATAAGTGCCTGGCACCTTCTCATTACCCCTCTAACACATCTGCTATTCGTTTACTAGCAAAGCCATCACCATAAGGATTACTTGACTGGCTCATTTTTTCATACTCATTCTTATCTTGGAGTAACATTTTAAAAGTTTGGTAAATAACTATCCTTTTAATTCTTAAATGGTTTAAGGGTCAAATTGCTAAAACAGCTCCAAATCATGTATACTAAAGGAAGAAATCACCCAAAATAAAAAGTGACCGAGTGCTCTAACACTCGGCCAATGCAACTACATGCCGCATGAAGAGCGGCTGACCTAGAACTTTTTAGTTACAAAGAAGTAACCGCCTATTCCATTGGTCGTGGGGGCGGTTATTTCTCTTTTCTATTGGTGACGAGTGTAATGATCGCTACAATCGCTGTTATTGTTATTAC